>NZ_JAILZZ010000010.1:0-74670 GCF_023512215.1 Kyrpidia sp.
GGGGCAGCAGTCGTATGGACGGGAAGCCTTTTTTTGATTCATAACAGTGTTAGCTTAATGAATTTTATCCTGTACACGGCGTGGGGATACTTTACGTTTACCGCAATGGTCATTCCTCTCCTGGCGGTCGTGGTGCAGTGGTGGCGACAACGTCGCGGACTGCACCAACAGTAATGCAATAAAAGAATTTGGCCGGTTTTGGGCCATGCTCATCCGCTCCAACGCAGCCTGGGGATGTAACTCCCTGGCTGCCGTCGTCATTTTGCCGGAGTCATGAAATAAGGTTAAAATGTACACATCCACGTCCATTGGAATCTTCAAAGGAGGGGTATCATGATTCGCGTCCGCTTCGTTTCCATCCCAGTGTCGGATCAAGACCGGGCGCTGAAGTTCTACACGGAGAAATTGGGGTTCCAGGTTGTTACGGATCAGCCCTTCGGCAACGGACAACGGTGGATTGAACTGCAGCCGCCAGGGGCAGACACGCTTGTGGTGCTGTTCACGCCGCCCGGTCATGAACATCTCATCGGTAAGTTCCAGAACGTGGCATTCACGTGTGACGACGTGGAAGGGACGTACCGGGATCTGGCGAGCAGAGGTGTTGAGTTTGTCCAACCCGCCCGCCGTGCGGAGTGGGGCGGTGTCGAAGCTATCTTCAAGGATCCAGACGGAAATACATTTGTCTTGGCGGCGCCCGCCAGGGAGTAAGTCCCGGGGGATGTGCCGGTGGAAGCAGTCATCAGGTCATGGGATGGCGGCTTGTTGCGACAGGCTACTTGGTCGGTGACTGGGCTTCTGGCGGCGGCCGGTGTCTTGGCGGCACCTCGCACCGCTCCCATCATCGTGGAAAAGCGAGCCAGAGGATTCACGGCTACCGGGGAGGTTGAACCAGGTGAACTTGGGATTGGACACACGAAATACGATCTTGGAAGTCCTGGGGATTGAAATTGTGGAGGTGGGCGAGGAACGGGTGATTGCCACGATGCCCGTCACGGGGGCCACTAAGCAGCCCGCCGGCATTTTGCACGGGGGTGCCTCAGTGGTGCTGGCGGAGACCGTGGCGACTGTCGGGACATGGAACCTGATCGACAAGGAAAGTCAGCAGCCGGTAGGCCTGGAGATCAACGCCAATCACATACGCAGCAAATCGAACGGCGTGGTGACGGCCACAGGTGTCCCGCTGCACCGCGGCCGATCGACCATGGTCTGGGATATCAAGATTACCGACGAAGATGGCAAGTTGATCTGTGTGTCACGGTGCACGATAGCCATCCTGAATAAAAAATAGGTTCTGCAAATAAAGATTGGAGCCGAAGGGCAGGTCGCGAGGCCCATCGGGGCGGTCGACCGAATGAAGTCTCATGAGGCCGTGCACCGTTGGATATCCCGCACAGGGGGTGTTTAGTCCACATAAATCATCTTCCGGGTCATGCCGCCGTCGATCACCAGGTTCACCCCGGTGACAAAATCGTTGTCCGGGTCGGTCAAATAAAGACAAGCCCGGGCGATGTCTTCAGGGCGGCCGACCCTGCCGCAGGGATGCTGCTGGTGATCCACGGGGCGAAGGGCATTGTAATCTCCCGTCTCGATCCATCCGGGACTGATACAGTTGACCCGGATCCGGTCCGGGCCCAAAGAGATCGCCAAGGCGTGGGTGAGGGCGACGATGCCGCCTTTGGATGCCGCATAAGCCTCGCTGCCCGGCTCGGACATGAGCGCCCGGGTCGAGGCGATGTTGACGATGGCCCCGCCTCCTGTTTCCCGCATAACCCGCGCCGCCTCCCGGCTGCAGAGAAAGGCGCCCCGCAGGTTTGTGGCCAGCACGTCTTCCCACTCTTCCACAGACAGATCGAAAGGTGACTTCCAAATGCCGATACCGGCGTTGTTCACCAAAAAGTCGATCCTCCCGAACCGCTGATGGGCCGCCTCGGCCAAGGCCACCGTGTCCTCGGGCCGGCGCACGTCGCAGATCTGAATGTAAAATGCGCCGGCGGGCCAGCCTTGAGCGGTCTCCTCGCATCCCGCGGGATCGAGATCGGCTAAGACCACCCGGGCTCCGGCATTGGCGTAAGCCCGGGCAACGGCGCGGCCGATGCCCCGCCCGGCGCCGGTAACGATCGCGACTTTCCCTTCAAATGGCATTGCTTTCTTCTCTCCCTTTATCAGCTTTGATGCGGATTCGAACGGCACCGTTGGTGACAAAAGCTCTCTGAGTCCAATGATAATCTATTGGCGCTGGAAAGGCGATCGCCTCATAAGAATATCAATTCCTTTCTTGGAGTCCGATCGATCTATTCAGATTAAATGGTCTGAACTAGAAAAAGAGGGACTGTCGGCCCTCGGGGCGGTGGAGATGGAATTCTACGTCTTCCACAGGTATGATAAAAGCGGGTATGAACCCACCTGGACGGGGTTGCAGTGCTATTCCGAGGTGAAGCAGGCGGAAGTGGACGACGTGCTGTTTGCTCTGGAGCGGTCACAGCGGCAGTGGGCGCATTGTCACCATTCTCTGTACTGGAGCGCGTCGGGGGAGAATGCTTTTTACGATCCCCGGGCCCCCATGGCATGAGCGATGTGTTCAAGCATTTTGGACAGCTCACCCACGCCCGTGCCCTGTGTGCCTTGGCCAACCCCTCCATCAACTCGTACCGTCGGTTGCGCCCTTATACGTTTGCTCCCAGTAACATCACGTGGGGGTTTGAGAACCGCATGTGCTTGATCCGGGCGCCGCACACCCGGGGGCAAGGGACGCACCTCGAGAATCGCCTCCCGGGGGCGGATCACAACCCATACCTCATGATCGCGGCCATGTGCGCGGCGGGCTTGGACGGGATTCGAAACCGAACCCCCTTCCGGATCCGGTGGTGAACGAAGACGCCCGTGCGATCGATGGGGGCGGGCCCCTGCCGGCGAGTCTTGCCGATCGTATGTTGCGGTCAAGAGCAACGAGATCCAGCGGTTCAACGACCACGTGACGGACTGGGAGGTCCAGGAATACGCGGAATTGTTCTGACCCGCGAAAGGAGACGATGGTATGTCCCAGTCTTCGGCCCAAGGTCCGTCGCCGAAACAGGAGATCAGCGGAGGATATTGTTTCTTTAAAGGTGAGATTGTTCCTTTAGCTGATGCGAATGTCAACATCACCACCCATGCACTCAATTACGGCACCGGCTGTTTCGAGGGGATCCGGGCCTATTGGAATCCTGACCAAGGACAGCTTTACATGCTGAAAGGTCTGGAGCACTTCCAGCGACTGCATCGTTCCTGCCGGATTCTCAAGATCGAGTGCCCGTACAGCGCCGAGGAACTGGTGGATATCACGGTGCGCGTTTTGCAGAAGAACGGTTACCGCGAGGATGTGTATATCCGTCCGCTGGCATTTAAGGCTTCTCAGGTCATCAAAGTGACGTTATCCGGTCTCCGGGACGAGATCGCCATCTTCACGGTCCCGATGGGGGATTACGTCAAAACCGAAGGGTTATCAGTGGTCGTCTCCAACTGGCTCCGGGTGGCGGATAACATCATTCCTTCCCGGGCCAAGGTTACCGGGGCCTATATCAACCCGGCCTTGGCCAGTGATGCCGCCACGGCAGACGGGTATGATGAAGCGATTATGCTCTCCGCCGATGGTCAGGTGTCCGAAGCGAGTTCGGCCAACCTGTTTGTGGTTCGGGGCGGGACTCTGGTGACGACTCCGGTCACCGCCGATATTCTCGAAGGGGTCACCCGGCGGGCGGTCATCACTCTGGCCCAGGATCTCGGTATCCCCTATGAGATTCGCAATATTGATCGCACAGAACTTTACGTCGCGGACGAGATGTTCCTGGCTGGAACCGGGGCCCAGATCGCGGCCATCACGTCGGTGGACCGGCGGCCAGTGGGCGACGGCGGGGTTGGCCCCATAACCCGGCGGTTGCAGGAAGTCTATTTTCGAGCTGTGCGGGGGTACGAAGAGGCGTATCGGGATTGGCTGACGCCGGTTTACGGCTGACGGGGCCGCGGCCTTTGGCCACAAGCGGGGACCGGATGGGGCCGTGCGCGAGAGACGGCGAAGGTGCATTGTTCCGGGATATGCCGGAGAGTGAAGCGACCAGATTGGTGATGCCCCTCATCCGGGCACGGGCGACAGATTTGCGCCCGTACCAGAGAGGGGCATCGCTGTGGTGAGCCGGAGATGGCTTAGAGCGATGTCTGTGGGGGACTCCGACTCCGTTACCTGCCGGAGAGGGTCGGAACTGTGAGGGCTGAGGCCGAGGCGGCCTTGCCAGAGTTCTGGCCGGCCGATTCACCGGCTGCACCCTGGGCTACGCCCGAGGGTCCCCCTTGCTGTTGCGCGTGCTGGACGGGGGGCTGCACCGGTTCCCCGGTCTCCGGATCGAGGAACAGCTTGTCCGCTCGGGGTCCGTGGCTGAAGTCGAACATTCCGTTCAACGATCCGGCCACCGCATCGAAGGAGCCGTCTCCGATCCGCCCCAATTTCCAGTTATCTTCGATAAACCGCAGGATCGAGGATTGGTCCGTCAAGGTATGGTCGACATAATTCTGCTTCGCATAGGGCGAGATCACCAAGAGGGGCAACCGGGGGCCATAACCGGCCCGATCCAGGTACGGCGCCAGCTTCGGCGTACCCGCATCCCCTTTCCCGAAGAGGACATCGTACGTAGGATCGGTCGATCCGTTGACCAAGGGGCCCATCACATGGTCATACCAGCCGTCCGAGTCGTCATAGGAAATGATGACCGCAGTACTGTTCCATTCCGGCAGTTGCTGCAGCCGATTGATGGTGTTGACGATAAAATGCTGTTCATCCAAAGGATCGGAGTAGCCGGCGTGGCCGTCCTGGTAATTCGCCGCCTTCAAGAAGCTGACCGCCGGAAGATTGCCGGCCTCGGCGGCTGCCCAGAAATCTGTCAGATCGTACTGGTGATTGGCCCGGTCGGTGTGGCCGATCATCTGTACCGAGGTCGGCGGCAGGTGGTCGGGGTTCGCGGTGGACCGGTAATATTGGAACGGCTCGTGATGGGGATTATAGTCGGTGACTTTGTTCCCGGCGATGTTGGCATGCTGGGCTTGAGTGTCCCGAAATCCGCCTTGGAACCATCCCCAGGTAATACCTTTGGCGTTCAGCAGATCACCGACATTCTTGCCCACCATCTCCATCCGGGCTTTCGGGCTGGACGCCTTGTCATAGTACGGATCGATATCGCTGAACAGCGTGCCGTGGGCGATTTTTCCCGGAATGTCTCCGACCCGCTTGCCGTCCACATACCCGATGGCCCCGTGGGTTTGTCCGGCGATAAGGTTCAGGGCGCCGGGGGTAGAAGGTCCGTAAACCGTCCCGAAAGAGTTGTCGCTCATGGCGTAGTTCTGGGCGTAGTTCCAGAGGGCCGTGACGGTGTTGCCGTCGTAGTAATCCATGACGATCGATTTATCCGCGCCGGCGCCGGTAGATTCCACGAACTTGTCCATGGCCCCGCCGTCAGCGGCCGCCTGTTCCGCCGTGTATCCGTGGTCCATATCTGCCGTCACGGCCTGGGACCGGTCGAGGCGCTTGGGGTTGGCAGCGTTCGGGTTGTGGTTGAGTAGATACGGCGTGAGGCCGTTAACCTTCGGCGTGCCGGGTTTCGGAGTAAAGGCCGGTTCACCCGGCGGGTTCGCGGCATTGGGATAGGTGCCAAAATAATGATCAAACGAGACATTTTCCTGGAAAATGACGACGACGTGCTTGATGGGGGTGGTGGTGTTCGAAAAACTGTCCATCCAGTCCGGGGCTGCGCCGACGGCCATCGGCGTCACGGCTAACATCGCCGCCGCTCCGGTGGCCAACATGGCGGCCATCCTGCGCTTGGGCATTCCCATGACCTCCCTTGAACTATTTCGTTTTCCGTATCTATGATAAAAGGCCGTAACTTAAAAAGAGAGGTCATTTTGTCATCTTATTCCTAAGAACAGCTAACAAAATCGTAAAGAGAACCGGCGGCCTTAAATATGCTAAAATACGATCCAGTGCCCAGATCACAAGGCGATATGATCCGTCGGACATCGTTGGGCGGCAAGTGGTGGCGGTGGTGAATTCTCCGCGGAAATGCCATTGCGTAATCGCGTATGAAAGGGGATGGCCAAAGCGGTGCAAGCGGATCGTGAGCGGGAGCGGTGGATGAATCACATTTTCCCCGGTGGATTCCCCGCGTTGTGGTGCCCGCCCATCACCCATTATCGGGAGGACGGGTCCCTGGATGTGGAGCGGATCGAAGGGCATCTCGCGTGGATGTCCGGGTGGGTCTCCGGATTTTTGGTACCCGGGTCCACGAGTGATGGTTGGGAAATGTCAGAAGACGAAGAAGACCAGTGGGTTGACTTGGCTCTGCGGGTTGCCGAAGAAAAAGGTCTGTTTCTCTGGATCGGCGTCCTGCGGGGGAGGGGGGACGAAGCGGCGGCGCGGATCCGGCAATGGATGGACCGCTTGGCTCCGGGGGGTGCCGAGGACCTGGTGAAGCACCGGATCGCCGGATTTGCCGTTTGTCCCCCAAGAGGTCCGGGTGTCACCCAGGATCGGGTTTATGACGACCTCCGGCAGGTGGCAGAAACCGGAGCGCCGCTTTGTTTTTATCAAATCCCCCAAGTGACCCAAAGTCGGGTGGAGCCCGAGACCCTCGGCCGCTTGATCGAAGAGTTCGGCAATGTTCTCGCCCTGAAAGACTCCAGTGGAGAAGACCGGTGTGCGGCGTCCGCTGAGGTACGGGGGCACATTCGGTTGATGAGGGGGGCCGAAGGGGATTATCTACAGTGGTGGGCTGAGGCCGGCGGCATCTATGATGGGTTTTTGCTCAGCACCGCCAATGCCTTCGGCGAGGCGTACACCCGGATGTTTGACGCCTGGCGCAAGGGCGACAAGGAGGCGGCCCAGGACCTGTCCCGGCGCCTGACGGCGGTGATGGAGAAGGCTTTTGGCCTCGCGCAAACACTGGGCGTGAGCAATGCGTTTGCGGCGGCGAACAAACTGATCGACCACTTTTACGCCCATGGTTCGGGCGCGGTAAAGATTTCCGGGCCCCGGGTGCGCGGCGGTCAGCAGATTCCCACTTTGGCCCTGGAGGAGACGGGGAAGGTGCTCAGGGAATACGGGCTGCTACCGGAGCGGGGTTATTGGGCCAAGTGAGGTGGGACACGTTCGCGGGGCTAGTATATTTTCCGAGGATAGAATATAATGGCGATGGGTGTAGTGACCGACCGGCCCAGGAGCGTCCTGGGCGCCGGTTGAATCATGGCGAGGAGGGATGAACGTGGGCGAGGTGTTGGGTGTTGCGGCGGAAGGGAAAAACTATTCCGTCGTCCATGCGGGTGAGTTCAGTGCGTTGGATCAGGTCAAAACGAAAAGCCCGGGCAAGGTATTTTTGAAGAGGGCCCTCGGCCTCACGGGGATGGAAGTCTCTTTAAACAAGATCGGTCCCGGTCAGTCTGCTCCGTTTGCCCACCAACATAAAAACAATGAAGAGCTCTACATATGCATCAAAGGATCTGGCCAATTTCAGGTGGACGGGGATGTCATCGACCTGCGGGAGGGCACCGTGGTGCGCGTGGCTCCGGGCGGAACGCGAGCATGGCGGAACAACTCGAATGAAGATTTGTATATGATCGTCATCCAAGCGCCGCAAGGCAGCTTGGAAACCTGGACGGGTTCTGACGGGATTATCGTTGAAGGCGCGGTTTCTTGGCCGGAGGGATGAAGGTCGGATCACCTCCGGGGGCTGATTATTCTGGCGGATCGGGGAGGTCAAGGAATGGAGTATCGGCGGCTTGGCGCCAGCGGCCTGGAAGTTTCTGCGGTGGGCCTGGGAACCAATGCCTTTGGTTCCCGGGCGGACCGGGAGACGTCGATCCGGGTTATCCACGCGGCCCTGGATCGAGGAGTCAATTTTATTGATACGGCCAATATCTACAGCGGGTCTCGTTCCGAGGAGATCATCGGCGAAGCTCTCCAGGGGCGCAGGGACCAGGTCATTCTCGCAACGAAGGCGGGGCTCCCCTGCGGCAGCGGACCCAACGACCGAGGAGCTTCTCGTTATCATATCCAGAGGGAACTGGAGCGCAGCTTGCGGCGGTTGAAAACGGATTATGTCGACCTCTATCAGATTCACACCTTTGATCCCTATACCCCTCTGGAGGAAACCCTTCGCACCCTTGATGATCTCGTACGGGCGGGTAAGATTCGCTATATCGGTGCTTCGAACTATACGGCTTGGGAATTGATGAAAGCCCTGGGGGTGAGCGACCGGCTGGGCTTCACCCGGTATATCTCCATACAGCCGTGTTACTCCCTGGCGGATCGAACGGTGGAGATCGAATTGGTTCCGCTGTGTCTGGACCAGGGGATTGGCATCATTCCGTACTTTCCCCTAGCGGGTGGCATTCTGACGGGGAAATACACCTCCAAGGACGATGCCCCCAAAGGGTCCCGGGCGGATAAAGATCCGAATTTTGCCAAACGCCTTGATCCGGCCCGGCTCGAATTGGGTCGCCAGGTTTCCCGGTTGGCCGAGGAGCGGGGTCTGGTTCCCGGAGCTCTGTCTCTGGCTTGGTTGTTGAGCCGGCCCGCTGTATCGACGGTGATCGTCGGCGCCACCCGGGTCGAACAGGTCGAAGAGAATCTGCGGGCGGCGGATGTCAATTTGGATGAGGATTTGGCTGCCGAGCTGGATCGGATCAGTGAACCGTTCCGGAGAAGCGAGCCTTTCGCGAGTTATCGGCTTGATTAGGATAGAAGTGTTGGGCCGTATGTTGTTCTCTGGGCTTGCATAAGGGAGCAATACGGCGATAATTTCACATGATCGGTCGTCAACGTATGGGGGCCCCAGGGACGTGTGAAAATATGGATTGCGGAAACTGGAAATTTGGTTAGAATTATTGTAAGGACGGTCTGCACCGTGCCGATCGCGATGGTCGGTTTGGTGCCGCGGAGCGTCTGTTATGTTATAATTTAGGTTTCCGCATGGTGAAACTGCCGCCGGTGGTACACCGGGGACGTGTCAGATGGCTCTAAGGGAGGCTACTCGGAATGAGAGGCTTCCGTAGAGCCGAGTCGTCGTTATCTCTGTTCCGGAGACATGGTGTCAACTTGAAAAGGATGGTGGGGTCCCACATGGTATGCCCCGTCTGTGGAAAGCGCACCGTCGGCAAGATCGGCGGGCACCACTACTATTGTCGCGAATGTTGCCACGTCATCCAGAAGCAGGGCGATCAGATTAAAGTGTACGAAATCAGTGAGGATGGGAAACTAACGTTTTTGCGGACGGCTGGTTAAGGGTTGGCGTCTGGATGAGACGGCAGATACGGGGAGGGTCGCTATCGAGCGGCGCTCCCTTTTTTGTGCCATTTTTTGCCCTCTCTTTCGTTCGCCGAAATTCGACGGGGGCGGCAGGGATTTTGCCGGACGATGTCGAATTAAAAGAGGCGGTCTTATGTACGAGGGGAGGGAGAAGCGTGCAGCGACGAGGAGTCTCGGCGGTCTTGGCCGGGGTCCTGTTGACAGGAATGGCTTTGCCTGTGGCTCAGGCGAATGTGGCCGATTCCCAACGCCAGTTGCAGGAGATTCAGGCCAAGCACAAGAACACCGCTGCCCAGATTCAGCAATTGCGGAGCCGGGCGGTCACCATCGAGGAGCAGATCCAGCAATTGCAGAATCAGGTCCAACAGACCCAGCAGCAGATTTCCGATCTCCAAGGACAGCTGCAAAGCTTGAACGCACAGATTGCGGATACCGAGCAGAAGCTCACCGCCGCGGAGGAACAACTCCAGATCCGGCAGGATTTGCTCAACCAACGGCTTCGGGCCATGTATGAAGATGGCACCGTCAGCTATCTGGAGGTGCTCCTCTCGTCGACGAGCTTCAGCGATTTTGTAGATCGATTGTACGCACTGAAGACGATTGCCGAGCAGGATAAGAAGCTTCTTGAGGATACGAAGAAGAAGCGGGATCAGGTCCAAGCCCTCAAAGCTCAGTTGGAAGCCGAGCGCCAGCAGCAACAAGCTGCTTTGGCCCGGATGTCCGACACAAAACGCCAATTGGAAGCTCAAAAGCAGATGCAACAGGAGCAGTTGAGTCAGGTCCAACAGGCGAAACAACAGCAGGAGCAGCAGTACGCCCAGGAACAGGCGGCGATGGATTCCTTGAGTGCGGCGATCCAGGCCCAGTTGGCGGCGATGCAACAGAACAATGTGGTGGTGGAGGGGACGAACCACCCGTGGTTGTGGCCGGTGCCCAGTTCTCACACGATCACGTCGGATTACGGGGATACCGGAGGGCGGAGTGTCCCCCATAATGGGGTGGATATCGGGGCGCCGCTGGGTTCGCCCATTGTCGCCGTGGACGACGGCGTGGTGGTATACGCCGGGCCGGCCAGCGGATTCGGGCATTGGATTGTGATTCGCCACGCCAACGGGCTCATGAGCGTTTACGGGCACATGTATGCAAGCGGCGTGTTGGTGGCGCCGGGCCAGCAGGTCAAGCGCGGCCAGGTCATTGGACTGGTGGGATCGGATGGAGAGTCCACGGGGCCCCACCTGCACTTCAGTGTTATTACCGGGTTTAGCGGCGGACGGATGGTCACGGTGAACCCGCACGGGTATATTTAAAGAAGGGAATACTCGGGAAGCGACCGGGTGGCGCCCGGGCCGGGGATACCCCGGCTTGTTTTATACTGGGGGGATTTTCATGATCCAGGAGCGGCCGGTGCCGCCGGTGGAGGGCGGGGGGACACCGGAGCCGTTGGCCCGGGTTCTCCGACAGGTCGGGGAAGTGATCCTCGGCAAGGAATCGGTGGTGCGCTTGGCGCTGGTCGCCCTATTGGCAGAGGGTCACATCTTGTTGGAGGATGTCCCCGGGGTAGGGAAGACACTTCTAGCCCGGGCATTGGCCAGAACCATTGGCTGCGGATTTCGCCGAATTCAGTTTACCCCGGATCTTTTGCCGGCGGACGTGACCGGGGCCGCCATTTTTAATCAGAAAACCCGGGAGTTCGAATTTCACCCCGGGCCGATTTTTTCCGAAATCGTACTGGCGGACGAGATCAACCGGGCTTCTCCCCGGACGCAATCGGCCCTTTTGGAGGCCATGGAAGAGCAGTCGGTTACGGTGGACGGAGTCACCTATGCCCTTCCTAAGCCGTTCCTCGTGATGGCGACCCAGAATCCCATCGAGTACGAGGGGACGTATCCGCTGCCGGAAGCTCAGTTGGACCGGTTTCTGATGCGGCTACACCTCGGGTATCCCGAACGCAGCCAGGAGATGAACATCCTGGCCCAGTTCCGCCGGCAAGAGTCGGAACGCCAACTGTCGGCCGTGCTCAGTGTCGATGAACTGCGCCAGTGGCAGGTGACCGCGTCCCGGGTTTACGTGGATGATATCATGGAGGGGTATATCGTCGATGTGGTGCGGGCCACTCGACGTCACCCCGATGTCGAGCTCGGGGCGAGCCCCCGGGCGAGTCTGGGGCTCATGCGGGCGGCCCAGGCTCACGCGGTGACGGAGGGCCGGGACTACGTGGTTCCCGATGACGTTCAGGCGGTGGCGAAGGCGGTGCTGGCTCACCGGATCGCTTTGCGTCCCGAAGCCAGGTATCAGGACAAAGAGTCGGACGGAGTGGTCGCGGAGGTTTTGGGTCAGGTAGAGGTCCCCCGGGGCCGGGGAAGGGTTGGACGGCTTTGAGGGCGGCTTTGGCCTACCTCCGGGTCGTCGGTTGGACCATGGTCGTTCTTGCCATGGGGTATGCCTTCGCAAAGATCCAGGGAGGGTTTTCCGGCTGGTATTTATTTGCCGTGGTGGCCGTTTTGTTTGTCTATGAGTGGATGGCGGTGTGGACGAGTACCCGGGGATGGGAAGTGGCGGTGGCTGCGGACAAAGAATCCCTATGGGCCGGGGAAGAACTCGTGGTGGAACTCCGCTGGCGCCGATGGCGGTGGGCCTCTTGGCTGACCTGGGCCCGGGTCAAGGTGGGGGCGGCAGAATGGGCCACCGTTCTTCCACCCGGCGATTGGGCGGGGAGACGCCAAGCGCCCATGGGTCCCCTGGCGAGGGGTGAGTACCGCCTCGCCCCGGCGGAAGTAGAAATCAGTGATTTTTTTGGCTTGTACCATGTGCGGATGAAGGTAGGCAACGGACCGACGGTGGTTGTCTATCCCCAGCCCCTGGAGGAGCGATCCGGGCTGCAAATTCTCAGGGCCCCGGCTCACAAAGGGTTTCGGGAGGAACGGCCGGGGATGACGGCAAGACCCTACCGCCCCGGGGATCGACTGAACTGGATTCACTGGCGGGCCACGGCGGCCCGGGGCCTGCTCCAGTCCCGGGAGGCGGAAGCGGGAGATCCCGGGCGGTGGGTGGTGTGCCTCGACCTGCGACGGCAGGCGTACGCGGGGGATCCCGAAGCCTTCGAACAGGCGGTGCGGGCGGCGACGGCGGTGGTGCTGGAACGGGACAGGTCAGGAGAAGGGGGATTTTGGACCACTGACGGTTGGTGGGTTCGGGGACCCCGGGGGAAGGGCCCGCTGTGGCCGGCCGTTCGCCGGGCTTTGGCTGCAGCCCGGTGGGGTGAGCCCGCCGGGGAAAAGGGCGGGGCGCTTGTCGACCGGGTCATCCGGGAAGTGGGGTTGCGCGTCGGGGAAGAAGCGATTGTCATCACGGGAAAGGCGGGCGCCGAAGAGTGGGAAGAGGTGATCCGGCGCTGGCGCGGCCGGGGCGGAGAAGCCGTGCTTTATGTGGCCCGGGGAACCGAAGGGCGGGAACCGATATCAGACCGTCCTGCCGGTTTTCGGGGTGAGAGGAAAGGGGCACCTGGATGATCGGAAAGGGTGCGATGGGAGACGGCCAGGCGGGAACTGTGTGCAGGGAGGCCGGAACGATGCGCAGGGAGGGGACGGCGGCCCGCCTCCCGAAGGGAGGGGCGCGCAGACCGTGGGCGGTTCACATTCTCGCTTTTTTATGGATGGCTTGGGTGGCGGCCGCTGTCGCCAAGGCGGGGGGTGACCCCTGGCCTTGGCTTTGGGGCTTTTACGTGGTGGGAGTCTACATCTTGGTCGTGACGGTCAGGCTCAGGTGGCGCCTTCCCCTGCTGGTTCTTTTAGCCGGATTTTTGTGGTGGGCCGGATCGTGGGGAGCGCCTGGCCCCGGGGTGCTGTCAGGAGGAGTCGGTGCCCCGGGGATGGCACTGGATGGAGCCGCGGTGGGCCGGACGGGATGGCCGGTGGCCGGGAGCGTTGGGGCCCCTGGGGATGGGGGGCAGGCCTCGACTGTGGCAGCCGGTGCCCCCGCGTCGGGGTCCGGATTGAAGCAGCCGGTTTCCTGGTGGGGCACCGCCGTAGATCAACTGGTCCGGGTGGTGGGGGCGGCGCTGGACGGCCGATGGACTGACCTCATGGTAAATGCTCAGGGGCCCCTGGGAAGAGGGGCGGCCGTCCTGTTATGCGGATTGACTACATGGGTTTTCGCCCGCTCGGTGGAGAGAGGCCTGATATGGACCTGGCTTTTGGCCGGGGAGATGGTGCTGGCACTGACCGACTCGTTTTTTGTCAGCCAGGCGGTGCCCCTGGTCGGCACCGTGATTCTCGGCATCCTCCTGGCGGCCACTGCCCGGGGACTCTGGTGGGGACAAGGGAAGTCCTGCCCGAAACGGGCTCTGGCTGCTGGGTTAGCTCTTTCCGTCACGGCGGGGGGAGTCGGGCTTTTGGTCCCCAAAGAGCCCCCGGCATGGCCGGATCCCCTGCTGTTGCTAACTGGCCGATCATCCGCTCCTTTGAAAAAGATCGGGTACGGCGAGAACGACCTTGAACTGGGCGGCTCCTTTGTCCAGGATTCCACCGTGGCCTTCACCGTTGTTGCGCCCGAGGCGACGTATTATCGCGGGGAAACCCGGGACGTGTACACTGGACATGGCTGGGCCGCGTCCCCTTCGTCGGCGGACAACCGGGTTTTTCAGGCTTTATTGCAAGGGGGACGGCTCCCTTGGCCGGCGGATGGAACCTTGCACGGGGTATCCACCCGTACCATTCGCCAGTCGATCACGGTGCAAAATGGCCCCCTTCCGGTGGTGGTGGCGGCCTATCCGCTCACCCGGGTGGTGTCTGTGGCCTTGAACCACGAGGGGGCGTTTCGAACGGATCCCGCCGGTGCCTGGATGTCTTTTGGGAATTTGGTGCCCGGAGACCGGTATACGGTGGAATCATCAGTTCCCGTCAGTGTGCCGGAGGGAGCGAAACAAGCCTTGCCCGCCGATCCCGCCGGCCTGCCGCCAACCGTTCGCGCGGATTTGCAACTTCCTCCTGACGTCCCCGCCCGGGTGGTGGATCTGGCCAGGAGAATCACCGCCGGCCAGCCCAGCGTTTACGGGAAAGCCCAGGCCCTCATCCAGTACCTGAAAAGCCATTATCAGTATGAAACGCAGCAGATTCCCGTGCCCCGACCCGGGCAGGATTTTGTGGACCAGTTTCTATTCGAGTCCAAAATTGGCTATTGCGACCATTTTTCGACGGCCATGGCGGTCATGGCCCGGAGCGTCGGGCTCCCCACTCGCTGGGTCAAGGGATTCGCCCCGGGACGTCCGGTCCAGACCCTGGATTCCGGAAACAAACTGTACGCGGTTCGCAATGCGGATGCCCACTCCTGGGTCGAGGTGTGGATTCCCGGATATGGGTGGATGCCTTTTGACCCGACACCTTCAGTCGTATCAGGGGCGCCAGGGAATTCCGGGGCGCTGGAGCCAGGGGGCTCCAATGGTCAGGACTCGGTGCAAGGATCAGGAGCGACGGGGGGCAGTGCCTCACCCCAAAATCCCTCTCGGGGGACGCCAGCGCCGCCTTCCGTCTCCGGGAGTGTCAATGGGCCCGGCTCCGGCAACCCCAGCGGAGCGGGAACGGACAGCGGACTGCTTCACCACGTCGGTCTCGGCGGGGCGCCGGGCCGGATCCTTTTGGGGACGGGAGTCGGGGTGTTGGTGATCTTGGCTGCCGGCGCCGCAGTCATTTTCGTTCTGAGGCGGCGGGGTTGGACTTTCCGGCGAGTGCCTCCGGAGACTCGGCAGCTGTTTGCCACACCCCCACCGCAGGATGCCGGGGATGCGGTGGAGCGGCTGCAGGATTGGTACGTCCGGCGGGGGTACCCCCTCACCCGGGATACGACGGTGAGGGATATTGTGCAGACGTTGGCTTGGGAAGTGCCGCAGGCGGCAGGTTCCGTCGGGCGGCTGTTGGTTGCCCTGGAGTCGGCGCTGTACGGACAGGGTCCGGAAGGACCGGCGAAGGAGTCGAAGGGCAGGACGAAACCCGTGACGGAGAGGGTGGTTCCCAACAGGGCTCCGGGGGCTGTGCAGCCCGGGCCCGACGGAGGCGCGCCCGACGGGCAACGTCTCGGGGCCGTCAGCTTGGCTTGGCGGGAAATCGCCAGGGTTGTAGGGGATCCCAACTCCGCGGGCGGTGGCGCAGGTTCCGGCGCACCCCGAGCCCACCGATGTAACCGGTCTTCCTCCAATTGACGGAATGGTGGCGGTCCTGTACCATGATGTGGGGACATGACTGGCCTTCAAGGGCATGATCGGTAAGAGAATATCCCTGTGGCCGCTGCGTGCAGCCACCGACCCGTATAATGCCGGGAATAGGCCCGGCAGTCTCTACCGGGCGACCGGAAATCGCCCGACTACGGGGGAGTGCGGATTGGAAAAACCATCCGTCTGCCTCGTATACCCATGGGAAAGGACGGTTATGATACCGTTGCTTGGGACTGAGGTGGCGGATGGTTTTGTTGTTGGGAGGGAGATCATGGAACCGCACGAATGGATCGCCGTGCTGGACTTCGGCGGCCAGTACAATCAGCTCATCGCCCGTCGGATTCGTGAGTTGCAGGTATACTCCGAACTGTTGCCCCCGGACGTGAACCTCGACGAATTGCGTCGGCGTGGTCCCCGGGGCATCATCTTTTCCGGCGGCCCAAACAGCGTGTACGCCCCGGGGGCACCCGCGGTGGATCCGCAGATCTACGAGTGGGGCATCCCGGTGTTGGGGATTTGTTACGGCATGCAGCTCATGGCGGCGCATTTTTCCGCCCCGGTGGACCGGGCGGCGGCCGGGGAGTACGGAAAAGCCCTCCTCGAGCGGGTGCCGAACCCAGCGTCCGTCTCCGCCGGCGTTTCGGGTCATGCGGCGAATACCCCGGGCTCTCAGCCGGACTTGCTGGACGGGCTTCCCGATCGGCAGACCGTTTGGATGAGCCATGGCGATGTCGTCACCGCTCCGCCCGAGGGATTTGTGGTGGAAGGGCGGACGGACCGGTGTCCGGTGGCGGCCATGCACCACCAGGAAAAATCCCTTTACGCCGTGCAATTTCACCCCGAGGTCCAGCACACCGAGTTCGGCCAGGACATACTGAGGCGCTTTGTCTACGACATCTGCGGCTGCACCGGCGGTTGGACCATGTCCTCCTACGCCCGGGAGGCGGTGGAGGAGATCCGGCGGCAGGTTGGGGACGGCCAAGTGTTGTGCGCCCTGTCAGGCGGGGTGGACAGCGCCGTGGCCGCCGTTCTCGTCCACCGGGCGGTGGGGGATCGACTGACCTGCGTCTTTGTGGATCACGGCCTTCTGCGCAAAGGTGAAGCGGATCGCGTGATGGAAGCCTTCGCCCGTGGATTCGGTATGAAAATTGTCCGGGTGGACGCGGGACGGCGGTTTCTCGCCCGGCTGGGGGGCGTTCGGGATCCGGAGCAAAAGCGCAAAATCATCGGGGAAGAGTTTATCCGGGTATTCGAGGAAGAGGCGGACCGGCTCGGGAAATTTGACTTCCTGGCTCAGGGAACGCTGTACACAGATATTATCGAAAGCGGCACCAAAACGGCGGCGACAATTAAATCACACCACAACGTCGGCGGCCTGCCGGAGAGGATGTCTTTCCGGTTGATCGAGCCCCTCAACACCTTGTTCAAGGATGAGGTGCGGGCATTGGGCACAGAGCTCGGAATCCCCGAGGACATCGTTTGGCGCCAGCCCTTTCCCGGCCCGGGTTTGGCCGTCCGGATCTTGGGCGAGGTGACGCAGGAGCGGCTGTCCATCCTCCGGGAGGCGGACGCCGTGGTCCGGGAGGAGATCCGCAAAGCCGGCCTCCATCGCGAGATCTGGCAATATTTTGCCGTCCTTCCCGACGTGCGCAGTGTCGGGGTTATGGGAGACGAGCGGACATACGCCTACACCATCGCCATCCGGGCGGTGACCTCCCGGGACGGGATGACGGCTGATTTTGCCCGGATTCCCTATGAGGTCCTGGAGAGGCTCTCCGGCCGCATCGTCGCCGAAGTGCCCCAGGTCAATCGCGTGGTTTACGACATCACCTCCAAGCCGCCCGCCACCATCGAATGGGAATAGAAAGGGGAGATTCACGATGGACAAGTTTTTCCACCTCCGGGAACGGGGGACAAGCGTCGGGACGGAGATTTTGGCCGGGCTCACCACCTTCATGACCATGGCCTACATTCTTTTCCTCAATCCGAATATCCTCTCGGTGACAGGGATGGACAAAAGTGCCGTTTTTTTCGCCACCGCCGTCGGGGCCGGACTCGTCACCATCCTCATGGGGCTGGTGGCCAACATCCCGGTGGCCCTGGCGCCCGGGATGGGGCTCAACGCGTATTTTGCCGTGATCGCCGCCTCCAAGGGAGGCATGATGTCTTGGCAAGTCGCCCTTGGGGCGGTTTTTATATCCGGTATCATTTTTATCATCCTGACGGTGACGAAAATCCGGCAGCTTTTGGTGGTGGCGGTTCCCGATGCGCTGAAAATGGCCATCACCGTGGGCATTGGTTTATTCATCACACTCATCGGGTTAAAAACCGGGCAGATCACCGGTGTGCAGTACGTGGGGGGCCCGTCGCAAAATGCCATCGCCGGCGGGGGCACCCCGGTGTTACAGTTTTTTGAGTGGAATATCCTCCTGACGAACTTCATCCAGAACCGCGGGGCTTTGTTGACGATTATCGGCCTGATCATCATCGCGGTGCTCATGGCCCTGCGGGTGCGGGGGGCGCTGCTGATCGGGATCCTGCTCACCACGGTGATCGGAATTCCGATGGGACAAACGGACCTCTCCAAACTGACCCAGACCCCGATGCTCCCCAGTGCTGAACATCTGGCCGTGGGTCAGCTGGATATCATGGGCGCGATCCACATGGGCTTGATTGAAGTGGTGGCGGTGTTCACCTTCGTGGAGCTTTTCGACACCTTTGGGACCCTCATCGGGACGACCAACAAGGCCGGGCTGTTGAAAGGGCCGGAAGGGGAGAAGACCCTGGGCCGGGCCATGCTCGTGGATGCCACCGGGGTGAGCCTGGGGGCGCTGCTGGGGACGAGCACCATCACGGCCTTCGTCGAGAGCGCCTCGGGGGTGGCCGAGGGCGGGCGTACGGGGCTCACGGCCATCACCACCGGGGTGCTCTTTTTGCTCGCCACATTCTTGCTGGCGCCAATTGCAGCCGTGATTCCCGACTCGGCCACGGCGCCGGCGCTGATCATCGTCGGGGTGCTGATGATCCAGGCGGTGCGGAATATTGATTTTGTCGACCCCGTCAAGGGCATCCCGGCCTTTCTCACCATCGCTCTGATGCCTTTCACCTACAGCATCGCCAACGGTATCTCCGCGGGCATCGTGTTTTACGTCCTGCTCGCGGCCCTGCGAAATCTGTTCACGAAGGAGAAAGAGCCGATCCACTGGCTGATGTGGATTCTCGCCGTGTTGGTGGTGCTGCGGTATATTTTCTTAGGCGTTTGACCGTGATGGAGATTTTAGCCGGGGTTTGCGCAATCCAGCGCGACCCCTTTTTTGTGCGGCCGGGAATCTTGTTACGTATGGTACCTTGCATAACAATGTACATTGTTGTACATTATACCTGAGCGATCGAAGGATCTCCGGGAGAAGAGGCGGTGTCGTGGAGAAGAGAAGCACCCAACTGTTGAAAGGCGTGCTTGACATGCTGCTGTTGGCCTTCATCGACCGGGAACCCTGCTACGGGTACGAGATGGTACAAAAACTTCACGAGAAAGGGCTTGAGCTCGTCGGTGAAGGGAGCATCTATCCGCTGTTGAGCCGGCTGGAAAAGGGTGGGCTGGTGGAAGGGTATTTTGTCCGATCCGATCAAGGGCCGAATCGAAAATACTACCGCATTCTCCCCCGCGGACGCGAGCAATTGGGGCAGTGGAGCCGCGAGTGGCGCGAATTCGCCCGGGCTGTGCGCCAGGTCCTGGATGAGGAGGCCGCCGAGAATGGACGAACAAACGAGAAAAAGGATTGACCGCGTTGTACTGGAATGTGAGGTCTTTTGGTTGCTGCGCCGAATTCCCCGCACGCAGGTCGAGGTGATGAAGACGGAATTGGAGGAGCACCTGTATGATGCCGCCGAGGACGGAAAGTTGGTGGAGGACGTGGTGGGCGAAGATGTTAACCAATTTGCCGACGAATGGGCCAAAGCGGTTCAAGCTCGACGATCGGTGTCCGCCAAAATCAAAGATGGGCTCTACGTACTTCTCGTCGCGGCGTCGGTGGTGATCCCGTTCAAACACATCATGGAGCGCAGGGGAACTGTTTGGTTTTCCTGGGCGGATGTGGTTTTGATTGTCGCGATAGGGGCAGCGATTCGCTTAATTTTATCTCCCCAGATCCTGGTGCCGGGAAAGGGGCGATCCTGGAAGAGGGGTGTCGCTGTGTCAGCCCTGATTCTCGCACTCGCGGCAATTCCGGGCATTCCCGTCTATTATGCCGCGACCCACCGCCTTCCGGTGGGAATCGTGCAGTGGCCCTGGTACGCCAGCCTCTTCCTCCTTATCGTGACTTGGATCTATTCCCGGTGGGTGTTGAGGACCGATGTAACCGCTCCGATCCAATCCCCGGAACAGATTCGTAGAAAATATTGGAGAAATGGGCGGATTGTAGGTATTTATACGGTCGCCCTTCTGGCCGTGGGAATCTGGTGGTGGCGGGCCACAGGGACATCGTTGGAATTGGCCAGCGGGATGATGACCATTGTCGGGATTCTGTGGTGGACCAAGTTGTTGACGTGGTCGAAGATATGAAGATCAATAGAGTTGTTCGAGACCACAGCGTTCTCGCTTTTGAGGTATGTGGCTCTATGGAGAATCGCTGACCGGTCAAGGTATAATGGACGCACGATACGTCAGGGAACCGGACAGGGCGGTTGGGCGGTGGCCGTTTTCCGAATGGAGGGATGCCAGAATGGCAGGAGACGATCGGAAGGGCCGGGGTACGGATACCTCCGAGCACGGCCAGGGTCTTTCAGGTCAGAGTTTCCCGGCGGACCCAGACGTGCAGCCGGCGCTCTCCGGACAGACCGAGCAGCCGCAGGAACCTGAGTGGGACCCCGGGCCGGAAGAGGAACTGGAGATGATCTTGAACTCCGTGTACGACGACATCGTTATCACCGATGGCCGTGGGGTCGTCCTGCGGGCTAGTCGGTCCTGTCAGCGCGTGTACGGCCGAAGCCCGGAAGAGCTGGTGGGGCAATCTGTTGCGGAACTCGAACGTCAAGGCATTTTTCGCCCATCTATCACTCTGCGGGTTCTCGCCACCGGGACCCGGCAGACGGTGATCCAAACCACGGCCGATGGCAGTAAAAAGTTGGTCACCGCCACCCCGGTGTTTGATTTCCAAGGGCGGATTGTCCGGGTGGTTTCGTACTCCCGCGACGTCACCGAATTGATCGAATTAAAAGAGCATCTCGCCGAACTTCAACAGCAGATGGGCCGGGTCACCCGAGAGCTGGAACACCGGCGAAGTCTGGATACCGAAGTCGATGGACTCGTGGTGGAGAGCGGGGCCATGAAGCGTCTGGTGCGCCAGATGGCCCAATTGGCCAAGCATGATGTCACCGTCTTGCTTCGAGGGGAATCCGGGGTGGGCAAGGGCGTGTTCGCTCGCTATCTGCACCAGCACAGCCCCCGGGCCGAGGGCCCGTTTATCGAGATCAACAGTGGGGCTCTTCCGGAATCCCTGGCGGAATCCGAATTGTTCGGCTACGAACAAGGGACCTTTACCGGCGCTCTGAAATCTGGAAAAATCGGGCTCATTGAACTGGCCCACGGGGGAACGTTGTTCCTCGATGAGGTGGGTGATCTGCCCCTTCCCCTTCAGGTCAAGCTCTTGAAAGTGATCCAGGAAAAAACCTTTTATCGCGTAGGCGGTCGGGCGCCGGTCCACTCGGATTTTCGCCTGATTGCCGCGACCAATCGCGATCTCGAGGCGTTAGTGCGGGCAGGGGCTTTTCGGGAAGATTTGTTTTATCGTTTAAATACGGTTCCCTTGACGATTCCGCCCTTGCGGGAGCGGCGGGAGGATATCCCGGGGCTGGCCGGATACTTCCTCGAACGGTATAATGCGAAATACCACGCCCGGAAGAGGATCGATCCCAGGGCGCTTCGGCAGTTGGTCGACTATCCGTGGCCCGGCAATGTGCGGGAGTTGGAAAACCTGATCGAACGCCTGGTCCTCCTCGTAGAGGGCGAGGTCATCCAGCCGACCGATTTACCTTTCGGTGATGCTGCGGGAAACGGGCACAGGATGGACGACAACCTGTCGGATCCTCTGTCCCCGGGTTTGGGGGCCCTGCCTTTGCCTGACCTGGTGGCGGCTTATGAACGGCATCTGCTTGACGAGGCTCGGCGCCGATGTCGGAGCACCACGGAGATGGCTTCCCTTCTCGGCGTCAGTCAACCGACGGTGGTCCGGAAGCTGCGGCGGTATTTTGGTTCCACGGGCTAGGCCGGGAACTGGCCAGGCGGACTGGCTGTTGAGAAGGGGTGCTGTTATACGAACTTGTATAGGGACTTATACAGATCTGTATAAGTTTGACGACCAAGCTGTTCGTTTGCTGGATGGAGCCAGCACCAGACAGCCTCAAAAATCACTTGAATTCCCTGTACTTCTGTCCCCACTGACCCTTCAAACCTCTCTTCGATACGTTATGTATTCTAACATGGTACGAATCCTGCATGATCCCTTCGCACAGGAGGGATCGAAATGCCGTATCAACCGAAGGATTCTTTTGAGTCGCCCCGATTTTGTGGGGTTCGCACCTTTATGCGCCTGCCTTATGTGGAACATCTCGACGCCGGAGAACCGATCGATTTTGCCGTGGTGGGGGTGCCCTTTGACACCGGCCAGTCCTATCGCTCCGGCGCCCGGTTCGGGCCGGCCCACATCCGAGATTTTTCCGTGTTGCTCCGACCCTATCATCCCCAGCAGGACATTAACGTTTTTGATTATGTCTCCGGGATCGACTACGGGGATCTTCCGGTGGTGCCAGGGTATATCGAAGAAACGTACCGCCGGATGGTCGAAGGCTTGACGCCACTGCTCGATCGCAGCATTGTGCCGATAGTCCTGGGCGGGGACCACAGTATCACCCTGGGAGAGCTTCGCGCCGTGGCGAAGCGGTACGGCCCCGTGGGTCTGATCCATTTCGACTCCCATTCGGACACTTGGGACAGCTATTTTGGCCAAAAATACAATCACGGGACGCCTTTCCGCCGGGCTGCCGAGGAGGGGCTGTTGGCTCCGGAGCGGGTGATTCAGGTGGGGATGCGCGGGCCGCTGTACGGGCCAAAGGATCTCGACGATGCCCGGCAGTTGGGGTTTGCCGTGTACACCACCGACGACTTGCTCGCCATGGGAATTCCCGAGATGATCCGGTTGATCCGGGAGCGCGTCGGGAGCGGGCCAACGTTTCTCTCCTTTGATATCGATTTTCTCGATCCCGTGTACGCACCCGGGACGGGGACTCCCGAGGTAGCCGGTGTCACGGTTGCCCAGGCTCAACAGTTGGTACGGGGACTCGCGGGTCTGAACATCGTCGCGTATGACCTGGTGGAGGTCCTGCCCGCGTACGACAGTGGCCAGATCACCGCCGCGGCCGCGGCGAACGTGGTGTACGAATTTATTGCCCTTCTCGCCCTGCAAAAGAGAGGAGGTCATCGGGATGGCTGATTTTACGTCTTCGTTTGGTCAGGACAGTGTGCACCCGGTTCCCCGGGACCGGCGCTCCATGGGCTTTTTTTCCACCTTCTCGCTCTGGGTAGGGGCCAATGTTGTCGTTACCACGGTGTTCACCGGGATGCTGTTGGTGCCGGATTTGCCGTACCTGCAGGCGATCGCGATTATTCTTCTCGGCTCGTTGGTGGGGGGTGTGGCCCTGGCGCTGACGGGCAACATCGGGATGCGCACCGGACTGCCGACGATGATCCTCACCCGGGGGGCCTTTGGCCACCGGGGTGCGGCCCTCCCGTCGGCGGTCAATACGATTGTTCTTATCGGATGGAGTTGGATCCAGGCTTATATGGCGGGGTTGAGCCTCGATCACGCGGTGGAGTACCTGACGGGTTATAGCAATGTGGCCCTGTTTACGATCCTGACGGAGATCATTGTCGTGGTCATCACCATCTACGGCCACCGCGGGATCGAGCGGACAGAGAACCTCATCGCCACGGCGATGCTCGTGTTGTCCGTGGTGGTGTTCGGCTATATGTTCATGAAATTTAACATCGGGAATCTGATTTCTATGGCGGCGAGCGAGCATCCTCAGCTCACAGTGATGGTCGCCTTTGACATCGTCGTCGCCACAGCCTTCTCCTGGTTGTCCTCGGCCTCCGATTATAATCGAAATTGTCGGGCGGAAAGAACGGCCATCGTCGGGACGTATTTCGGCTACAACGTGGCGACTCTGGTGGCCATGGGTTTGGGGGCCACGGTGTCCGGATTCTCGATTCTGGGGAACATGACCCAGACCTATGATCCGACTGAACTAATTGGACAAGCGAATCCTGCCCTTGGCTTTGTGGCGGCGGTGGTCATTTTCCTGTCCGTCGTCTCGACCAACGTCATGGCCCTATACAGCGCAACCATGTCGTATTTGGCCATTTTTCCCGGTCATCGATATTGGATTCCCACTGCGGTGATGGGGATAATTGCCACCGCCGGGGCCATGTTGCAGAATTGGCTCCTCGAACATTTCCAAAATTTTTTGCTCATGGTGGGGACGTTGTTCATTCCGGTGGGGGCGATCCTGTTGACGGATTATTATATCTTGCGCCGCAAGAACTACGACGCCCTAGAGATTGTGACGGGCCACAAGAAACTCTACTGGTACCGAAATGGGGTGAATGTGCGGGCCTATCTCGCCTACATCATCGGGGCGGCGTTCGCGTATTATTTTTCCTACGTCCACACCCTGTCCACCGGGGCGACGGTACTGACGTTTCTGCTCACCTCGGGGGTTTACTGGGTGCTTATGAAGGTAGGGGCGTCGGCCGAGGGGGAGTCCCGGGCGGAGTATGGCCTGGGTGAGGAGGCCTGAGGATGAAGGTTCGCATCGCAGTGGTGCAGGATCGCTACGACGTCGGGGCGGTGGAAGAGAATTTGGCAAAGATGGAGCGGGCCGTGGCCAAGGACTTAGTTGCCGAGTTCCGGGTGAAGAGAGAGGGACGGGCCAATGGGGAGGAGCCGGTGGTTTCCTCCCCGGATTCGCCGCGGGTTTATGTGTTTCCGGAGTTGTGCGTCCCGGGCTATGAAGCCACGCCGCAAGAGATGGGGGAGCTCGCTGAGCCGAGGGACGGTCCCTCGTTCCGTCGCGTGGCGTCCATGGCTCGCCGGGCGTCCGCCTATGTGGTCTACGGATATGCGGAGCGAAGTGAGGACGGGCGGATGTACAATGCTTTGCAGTGCGTGGGCCCGGAGGGATCTTCCTTGGGGAACTATCGCAAAATTCACCTGGCCGGAGCGGAGGGCGAGGTGTTCACGCCCGGCGACGGGTCGGTGGTATTCGATACGCCCATGGGCCGGGTGGGCCTGATGATCTGTTGGGATCTGGCCTTTCCGGAACTGGCCCGCACCCTCGCCCTGGCCGGGGCCGAGATGATTTGGGCGGGAAGTGCCTGGGAGAAACCCTATGGCGGGCCTTTCCAGCGCTTTGCCGCCGCCCGGGCCCTGGACAATACGCTTTTTCTCGCCGTCAGTAACCAGGTGGGCCAACCTCGGACCCTGGACTTCTGTGGAGACAGTGCCGTATACGATCCCACGGGGGTATCGGTGACGGGGCTCGGTGAAAAGCCCGGCTTGGCGGCGGCGTGGATCGATCTCGCCGATGTGGATCGGCACAGAAGCCATTTTTATACGATGCTGCGGGAGAGACGGCCGGAATGTTATCATGAGGCGGTGAGGTGATGCCGATGTTTCGACCTCGGAAGATCGTGGATCTCTCCATGCCCATCCGAAGGGGCATGCCGGTCTATCCCGGGGATCCCCAGCCGGATCTGCAACCCGCGGCTACCCTTGACAAGGATGGCTTTAATGTCTCCCATCTTCATTTGGGAACCCACACCGGCACCCATGTGGATGCGCCGTATCATTTTTCCGAGGGCGGCGCCCGGATTGACTCCCTGCCCCTGGAGTGGTTCGTCGGCACGGGGCTGATCATTCCCGTCCCGGGAAAGGGACCGAGGGAATGCATCTGCCTCGAGGAGGTGGCTCCGTGGGTGGAGCGGGCCAAACCCGGACAACTGGTCCTTTTTGCGACGGGATGGTGGCGCAAGGCCGGGGAGGCCGACTACGTTCGCCATCCCTATGTCGAGGTGCGGGTGATCGAGGCACTCCTTGAGCGGGGTGTTCGGGTCTTCGGTATCGATGCCATGAACATCGATCCCACCGGGGAAACGGACTATCCCGTGCACCGGGCGATCACCGCGGCAGGAGGGATTATTATCGAAAATTTGTGCAATCTGAACGCGGTGGATTTCGCCGATCCTGTCATTGTGGTGTTTCCCCTCCGGATCGAGGGGGCCGATGGATCGCCGGTGCGGGCGGTGGCCATGGATCTGGGAGATGGAGGTTCGGCGGTTCGGGAGGGGTGATCGACCGAAGAAATCGGCCGCCAGGAATGCGGGGTTAGAATGAACTATCTGCGGCGAAGAAGGTATGCCGGATTTTTCCGAGGTGGCGGGCACAGGGGGAGACTGCCCGCCGGGAAGGGGGGCAGTCTCGGGTTTGTCCTAATTCTGCGGCCTCCCTTTCGGGAAGTCCTTCGATTTTCCAGGAAAATGAGGCCGGTCGTGGGACAAGATCCAGGCCGAGACATCCCGGGCCTGGGCATCGGTCAGACCGCCGGGGTTCACCCCGCCCATCGGCGCTTTGGGCATGTTCACTTTTACAAAAGCGGCCATCTTGGAGAGATTGGCCATTCCAGCCCCGTCGTTGAAAGAGTTCGGGCCCCAAACCGCGGGTCCCGCCGGGGTACCTTCACCGTTTGCCCCATGGCAGGGGGCACAGGATTGTTGATACAGTTTCTGCCCTTCTTGAAGATTGGGATTGGAGACGTCGATTTTTACATTTTGCCCCCTCCAGGGTGGATTGGTCCCTTCAGGAATTCCCTTGGAGATGTAAGACATGTACATGGAGAATGCCCGCATTTCTGTACTGTCGTACGGAATCGGCTTGCCGTTCATGCTGCGCTGCAGGCATTGGTTCACCCGGTCCTCCAAGGTCGAGATTGCCGCTTCCCGGTCCCGGTACTGCGGATAGACGGAGGCTACACCGACGAGGCTCAACTCCTTCTCGACCGTTCCCGCCTGGGCGTGGCAACTCGAACAGGACAGCTGGTTCCCGACGTTGTTCGGCAACAGTTTCTTGGTGTCGTTCATGAGATCATAGCCCAACTTAATCGCTTTTCCGTTCTCGTCGTTCGGCACGCTGTCGATGCTTGGAGGGTTGAATGTTACCGCCGTCGAGCCCCCGGAAGAGGGAGGACCTTGTACCGGGGCCGGTCCGGTGGTAGGCGTTGAACAAGCGGACAACAAAAAAGCCGCTGCGGCTGCGACAGAGAACAGGGTGACGCGTGAACTCATGCGGGACGCCCCCCATCACCGGTAGAATATAGTGAAATTCCGACATCACTGTGAAAAAAATCCCTGTGCCCGTGAACGTATTATGACATGTTGAGGAGGCGATTTCTTGGGAAGAATGCGCTAGCTGGCATTGGGACATTCGTACTATTTTTTCCGCCAAGGTTATAAGATCTAACGGTTTTGCGCCGGGGGGCGCGGTCGGTGGTAGGGGAGCGGAACATAGCCCACCGTGGGCCGGCGCTGAGGCGGCTGAGGATAGAGGTCCATGAGGGCATAGATCTCTTCGGGCATGTCGGTGCTCACCGGAAGGCCGAAATCGCGCAGCTGCCGGTACATGAGAGGGTAATCGTGGGTCCAGGTTCCTTCGGAGAGGATCTCGGCCAGATCCCGGGCTTGGTTGTCGGGGAAGTGTTCTCTTAACAGACTCGCCACGAATTCCCGCACCTGGTGAATCGCCTTTTCCGCCATGTCCGCCATAATCCAGGTCTCGTCATCGATGTCTTTCGCTTCTTTGGTGCGGGTCAGGCGGAGGATTGATGCCGCGGGCCATTGTCCCAGCTGGGGATCCACCGGGCCCAGCACAGCGTTCTCATCCATGACGATCCGGTCGGCGGCCAGGGCGATGAGGGTACCCCCGGACATGGCATAGTGGGGTACATACACCGTGACGTCCGCCGGATGCGCTTTCAGGGCCGCAGCGATCTGTTCCGCCGCCAGCACCAGGCCGCCGGGGGTATGCAATACCAAGTCGATGGGCATGTCGTCGGGAGTCAGGCGGATCGCCCGAAGCACCTGCTCGGAGTCTTCGATGTTGATGTAGTTGCGCAGGGGCACGCCGAGGAAACTGAGGGTTTCCTGGCGGTTGATCAAGGTGATCATCCGGGTTCCCCGCCTTGTTTCCCATCGGCGGATGGCTCGGATCCGCTGGAACTCCACGGTGCGCTGGTGGACCATCGGCCACAGGAAGGAGATAAAAATCAGGAACCAAATGATGTTGGACATGAATCCCCCTCGTTTCTCGCCGCTTGCCTGATTACGTTGCCTTATTATAAACATGCCCCGTGGTGCGGATGCAATGGATGGGGGACAAAAAATGCCGGAGGGCGCACGCTCCCGGCATCAGTCGTGCTCGCCGTGACTTCCCGGTATCGGCGGATGAATCAGATTGCCGTTCATGGAGACGCCTATGGCCTCTTCATACACCATGTGGCCCCCGTAATAGCCGGTGACCAGCACGGCGACGGCGGCGGCCACGGAAAGGACTGTGTAGGCAGCCTTTCTCACCGGTCCCTTAACAAGCTGACGGCGCCAAGCCGCCCAAAGCCGCCACGCTGCGACGATCAGCGCGAGTATCAGGGTTACGTCGGCCAATCGCTCATGGGGTTCAAACGAGGCGGAGATCCCCCGGGCGTCGTGCTCCGGTCCCGTGGCCACGGCCAGCGCCGCCCCAGCTGCGGCGACGAGCCACAGCAGGAGGCCGCGGCCCGGGGGGATCTCCCGATGGCGGACGACGGTGATCAGGTCATAAGCGGCTGCGACGACGATCAACGCGATGGGAAAGTGGACAACAATGGGATGGGGGTGACGAAATAGGTCCAGCAGAAAACCGCTCATGGCTCAACCTCCTCGATGTCTCTGCCCATTCTACCCACCGGGACTAACAGGAACCTGACAGGTTGGTAACAATTCCATAACAATACACGAAAAGGATTTCTCATTCTAAACAGGTTTTATCTCTGATTGCATGGATCCTTTTCCATGGTACACACTAATTCCCAGGCGCGCCGGGGGATGACGGGCTCATGTGGAACCGCCAGGTTGACCGGGCCTGTGGGGGGTGGAAACCGTGTCCAATACTTCAGATCAGGAAGGATCGAAAAAGGGGTGGGGACCGGTGAAAAGCCGCCGAAAGGATGGCTCCTTCCGCCACCCCCTGCCCTTGCTCGGTCGAGGACGGGCCGCCCGGAGTCCCGGCCCCCAGGCCTCCGCCCGGGGGCAAGGGAGCGAAAGCCCGGACACCGGGTCTTCTGCGGGCGGGGACAGATCGGAAGACCGCTCCTCGCAGTCGGCGGCTCCTAAAAGCGCCGGTTCTCTTCTCAGGGATGTGAGCGGCGCAGTCCAGTGGATGCGGGATACCCTCGGACAAAGCGACGATTTTGTCGTGCGGGGGTTTTCGGTGTTCGGACGGTTTCCGGCTGCCCTTTTCTTTTTCTCCGCCATGGTGGAGTTGACCGTGGTGAACGAGGACATCCTCCGGCCCCTCATGGCCGGGCCCGCCCATCCACGGCATCGGGAACTCTCCTCCCCGGAACTGAAAAAGATCCTGCTGGACGAGACCATTTATCATTGCGAGACCCAATTGGAGCCCGATCCTCAAAAGGTGCAGGAAGCGGTGCTTCGGGGAGAGACGGCCATCGTCGTGGAAGGAATGGACGAGGCGATCCTCATCGACACCCGGACCATCGAAAAGCGGTCGGTGGACCAGCCTGAAACGGAACAGGTGATCCGCGGGGCCCGGGACGGGTTTATCGAGCTGATCAGCACGAACATCTCACTCTTGAGGTACCGCCTGCAAACGCCGGATTTTCGCGTCAAAATGATCCAGTTGGGACGGGAGTCGAAGATTAAGACGGCGGTGTGCTATATCGAAGGGGTTGTGAACCCCGAGCTGGTCAAAGAGGTCTGGGAACGCATGTCGAAAATCACCATAGATGCCGTGGAGGCGGCGGGTTACATTGAACAGCTGATCGAGGATCACCACACATCCCCCTTCCCCCAAGTGCAGAATACCGAGCGTCCCGACAAGGCGGTGGCCTCCCTGCTGGAGGGCCGGGTGGTGATCCTGACGGACGGGACGCCCTTTGCCCTGATCGTCCCGGCTGTGTTCGCCCAGTTTCTCCAGACCATCGACGATTATTCCGAGCGGTTTCTCATGGCGAGCATGGTGCGCACCATCCGTTTTGTGGCGCTCATTTTCTCGCTGATTTTCCCGTCCCTGTACGTATCGTTAATTTCCTACAACCCCGAACTGATCCCGACCCGGTTTGCGGTGGCGGTGGCCGGGGGTCGGGCGGGGGTGCCCTTCCCCGCCGTCATCGAAGTGCTCATCATGGAGATTGCCATCGAGGTCCTCCGGGAGGCGACAATCCGCATGCCCGAGCAGGTGGGGGGCGCCCTGTCCATCGTCGGGGCCCTGGTGATTGGCCAGGCCGCCGTATCGGCGGGATTTGCCAGCCCGATCACCGTTGTCGTGGTGGCGCTGACCACCATTGGATCCTTTGCCACCCCCGCCTACAGCGCGGCGGTGGCTCTGAGGATGCTGCGCTTCCCCCTCACCATCCTGGCGGGCATGTTCGGGCTGTATGGCGTGATGATCGGGCTGATTGCCATCAGCAATCATCTCCTGTCCCTTCGTTCCTTCGGGGTTCCGTATTTTAGCCCCTTGGTCCCCACCGACTGGCAAGGGATCAAAGACACCCTCCTGCGCAGTCCCTTGTGGACATTGACCAAGCGGCCCGCCCATCTGTTCACCCGTAACCCGACCCGGATTGGGAAGAAAACGATCCAAGCGATGATGAGGCCGACCGGCAGCCCGCTGCAGCCGTCCAAATACATGAAGAAAGAGGGAGGGGCCGATGCCGGGTCAAAAGCAGATCACCACAACCCAAGCGACGGCGGTGGTCATTAGCACCGCCATCGGGGTCGGCGTCCTGTCCTTGCCATTTTTTGCTTCTTCCTTGGCCGGCTCCTCCGCCCCCTTGGCCACAGTTTTGGGCGTGGTGTTCGTCCTGATCGCTTTGGCGCTCAACACCGTGGTGAGCTTGCGGTTTTCGACCTTGTCGATGGTGCAGTACAGTGAGGAAGTTTTCGGACCGTGGATCGGCCGCATGGCGGGGCTGGGGATCGCGGCTTTGTTTCTCGGGCTCACGGCCCTGGCGGCCCGGGAGTTTGGGGAGATCGTGACCACCACGTTGCTCCGCCGAACCCCCTTGGAGGTAATCCTTACTTTGACCTTGCTGATGGCGGCTGTGTCCAATCGGCACGACATCGCCACTTTTGCCTATATCCATTCGTTTTATCTGCCTTTTATTCTGATTCCCGCTTTCATCATGCTTACCATCGCCCTGCGCTATGGAGACCCTTTTCAGGTGATGCCCCTGTACAACGGTGAATGGTGGGGGATCGCCAAAGGGGCTTTACTCACCGCTTCGTTGTTTCAGGGTGCCTTTATCATCACTGTGCTCATTCCCAGCATGTATCGGCCCCGGGCCGCCTGGATCGCCGTGACCCTCGGAATGGGCATCGTCGGCCTGCTGATGGTCATGGCGGTGGTGGCGGCGTTGACAGTGCTGGGAACCGAGGAGGCGAAACAGTTTTTCTGGCCGACTCTCGAAGTGATCCGATCCATGACTTTGCCCGGCGAGATCTTGGAGCGCATCGATGTTCTGTTGACCATCGTGTGGGTGGTGGCCGTGTACACGACGTTATTTTCGAGCTATTACCTGACCGTCTACGTTTTGGGGGAAATCGTGCGGCTCAAAGACCACCGGCCTTTTGCCTTGGCTGTGCTTCCGTTGATTGTCGGCTTGGCTCTTTTGCCCCAGGATGTGCACCAGCTCTATCGATGGATCGGCCGAGTGGGGTATTTTATCGACGCAGCATCGGTGGGGTATCCCACCATCGTGTTGATTCTGGCCTGGTTGCGCGGCAAAAGGGGGCGAGCGGCGGATGAAGGGTCGACGGTGGCGCCTCCGGGCGGGTCGTAATCGGGATCTGAGGCCGCCCTCCGGAGGCCTGGCTGAGCCGGGGCGCGGGCTGCACGCCCCGGGGAGATGTTTCCGGACAGGGACACGGGTGATGGGGGTCGTCGGCCTCTGTGCGCTCATGCTGCCTCTCCTCACCGGGTGCTGGGACCGGCTGGAACTTGAACAGAGGGCCATGATTCTCGGGATCGCGGTGGATGAAGCCACCCCCGCAGATCTGCGGCAGGCCGGAACGACCCGCAAGTTGAGCCGGCCACCCCGGGGTGGAGGGGCGGCTCCGGTGCGCCTGACCGCCCAGATCGCCGTGCCCGGGCGGATACCTTTGGGGCCGGGCGATGGCGGCGGCGGGGGGAGCGGAGGTGGGGGCGGAGGAGGCGGAGCCGCCGGGCAGCGCCCGGTGTGGGTGCTTTCTGCCTCTGGATACACCATGGAAGATGCGGTGTCCAACTTGCAGAATCAGGTGGCCGAACCCCTTTTCTGGGGGCACCTGCGCATCCTCATCATGTCCGAGGCTGTGGCCCGGCGAGGGCCCTCGCCGATCAGCGATTGGTTGCGGCGAAACGCGGAGATCCGGAGGACCTTGTGGCTCACGGTGTCGAGAGGGGAAGCCGGGGCACTGATGCAGGCGACGCCGCCCCTGGAACGGGTTCCGGCCCTCTATCTTTGGAGCGCCCTCGCCAAAGCCCAACAGCTGGGGCGATTGCCTCTCGGCCATGCCAACATTTTTTGGCGGGCGCTTTCCACCACAGGGCAGGAGCCGAGCCTGCCCTACCTGGAGCTGCGCCAGCAGCAAAATATTTTCATCCGAGGCTTGGCGTATTTTCGTGGAAACCAGATGATCGGTACCCTGAACCCCTGGGAGGTCGGGGTGTTTATGACGGTGAAGGGTCTCAACCCCGCGGGGTACAGCGCCTATGTCCAGGTGCCCGGCACGGGTCAGTTTGTCATGATTCGGTCCACTTTGAGGAAATCCCATCTCGAGGTTTTTTGGGCGCAAAACCGGCCCGGCATTCGGGTGCGCAGTCATGTGGAAGCGATGGCATTGGAGAAAACCGGGAGACAAATCAATCTCAGTTCCGTTGCTCAGATGCGGGCTGTGGAAGCTTCGGCCGCCCGGGATCTGACTCGGGAGATCCAGGATCTGATTGGCCGGACCCAGCGGGACCGGTGTGACATCTTCGGCTTTGGCGAGTTGGTTCGGGCCCAGATGTACGACTATTGGCAGCACAACGTCCGCACCAAAGCGGATTGGGACCGGATCTATGCCGAGATGCCGGTGGAAGTGGAGGTAACCGTGAATCTGCGCCGCACGGGCACGTTGAACCGATAACGCCCGCCCCGGGAAAAACACGGCGTGCGGGGCCCTGGCGGCCAGAGGGCACAGAGAGGGGGGCGATGATGGAAGCTTGGTGGAGCGACGCCGGGTATATCTCTGCCCTGTTCATTCTCACCGGTCTTGCGGTACTGCGGTTTGACGTCAGACCTTTTACAGACCGCCATATGGTCCGGGAGGCCGCCTGGGCCCGGGGGATCGGATGGCTGAATGTAGCCGCCGGCATTCTTCTGTATATCGCCAGGTGGGTTCACGATCGATGGTGGTTTTGAGTTCAGAACGGTCCCGGATCGGCGAGAATCCGAACATTCCCGGAGTCGAGCCGTAGAACGTTCGCCTTTTCGTTGACAGGGGAAGAGGGGATTGATAGACTGAAAAGGCGCAAGGAGAAATCGACAGGTTGAGGCGAACTCGTATATCCTCGGGAATCCGGCCCGAGAGTCTCTACCCGGCGACCGTGAATCGCCGGACTACGAGGAAGCCGAGCCGCGCAAGCTGCTGTCCTGTCCATTTCCCGTTTGCCCAACACTCGCCCCTGGTCGGCGCACCGACGCCGCTTGCGATCAGGGGGTGCCGCAAGGGTTCGGGTGCCCTCAGTTTCCCGGGGGGGCAACCGGGCTCCGGTGGGGTATGTCATGGGGAGTTGAGCCACGACTTGGAGTGTGGGCGATGTGGACGGGTGGGAGGGCGGGAAGGGTCAGGATGCCCGGGCGGCAGGTTTCACTCGGGGGAGCCTGAAGCCTGGGTTTTCTTGTGAAGGGACCTCACGGGTGGAGTTCTATAGAAAAAACTTGGCGACCTAGGAGGGAACAGCGTGAGTCAGCGGGTACTGATCGTGATGGGCAGTGATTCGGATCTCAAAGTCATGAAAGGGGCCTGCGATGCCCTCGATGCTCTCGGGGTCGAATACGAAGTTCGCATTTCTTCGGCGCATCGGGTGCCGGACAAGACGGCCCGGCTGGCCCGCGAGGCGGCGGCAGGCGGCTTCGGAGCGATTATCGCCGGGGCCGGCGGGGCGGCTCATCTCCCGGGGGTCGTGGCGGCGAATACGGTGCTGCCGGTGATCGGCGTCCCGATTGAGAGCGGGGGCCTAGGCGGAGTGGACGCCCTGTATGCCATCGTGCAGATGCCCCGGGGGATCCCCGTGGCCACCGTGGCCGTGAACGGGGCGTACAACGCCGGGCTCTTGGCGGCACAGATTCTGGCGGCGGGCGACCCGGAGTTGGGCCGGCGCCTGGTGGCGTACCGGGAGTCTTTGGCCGCCCAGGTGGAGAAAAAAGACGACGACCTGCAGCGCCTGGGCGTGGCGGGGTATTTGGCCGGGCGGGCCTAGGGGCCCGCAAGACGGCCGGCTTCGGGATCGCCGGTCAATCAAGGAGGGATTCGGGTGATACCGCGGTACACACTGCCGGAGATGGCGGAGATTTGGACCGAACAGAACAAATTTCGCATGTGGCTGGAGGTGGAGCTTCTCGCCTGTGAGGCCTGGTCGGAGCTGGGCGTGATCCCCCCGGAGGATGTCCGGGCCCTTCGGCAGAACGCCCGCTTTGACGTCCGGCGCATCGCTGAAATCGAACGGGAAACCCGCCACGATGTGGTGGCCTTTACCCGGGCGGTATCCGAGTCTCTCGGGCCGGAGCGCAAATGGGTCCATTACGGCCTGACGTCGACGGATGTGGTGGACACGGCGTTGTCGGCTTTGCTAAAGCAGGCCAACGAGCGGATCCTGCCAGAAGTGCATCGTTTGATCGAAACACTTGCACAACTCGCGAAAAAATATAAATATACTGTCATGATGGGCCGCACCCACGGGGTTCACGCCGAACCCACCACCTTTGGGCTGAAAGCGGCCCTTTGGTATGCCGAGATGCAGCGCAACCTGAAGCGGCTGGAAGAGGCGGCGGAGCAGGTCCGGGTGGGGAAAATTTCCGGGGCCGTGGGGACCTACGCGAATATCGACCCCTTTGTGGAAGCCTATGTGTGCCGGAATCTGGGCCTCGAACCGGCCCCCATCTCTACCCAGACGCTTCAGCGGGACCGGCACGCCCATTACATCGCCATGATCGCTCTCACCGCCACGACCCTGGACAAAATCGCCACGGAGATCCGGGCTTTGCAGAAGACGGAGGTCCGGGAGGTGGAAGAGCCTTTTTACAAAGGCCAAAAAGGTTCGTCGGCGATGCCCCACAAGCGCAATCCGGTCAGCTGCGAGCAGATCTCCGGCCTGGCCCGAGTATTGCGGGGGTTTGTGGTGCCCGCCATGGAAGATGTGCCCCTGTGGCACGAGCGGGATATCTCCCATTCTTCCGTGGAGCGGGTCATGCTGCCGGACGCGACGATCCTCATTCATTATCTACTTCGCAAGATGACGGGGATTCTTCGAGATTTGACGGTGTTCCCGGAGAATATGCGGCGCAACATGGACAAGACCTTTGGGTTGATTTACTCCCAGCGGGTGCTGTTGGCCCTCATCGACAAAGGCGCCACCCGGGAGAAAGCTTACGACGCTGTTCAGTCCCGGGCCATGCAGGCCTGGGAGGAGCAGCGGCCCTTTCGGGAGCTGCTGGAGGCCGACCCGTGGATATCGTCGCAGCTCAGCCGGGAGGAATTGGACGATTGTTTTGATCCCAAGTGGCACCTCAAGCACGTGGATGAGATTTTTGAGCGGTTGGGGCTGGATGACGACCCCAAAGCGCGGGACTGAGAGGCACATTTCAAGGGAGGGGCTTGATGATGGAGAAGCGGGACATGTTGTACGAGGGCAAAGCGAAGAAAGTTTTCAAGACGGATGATCCCAATTTGTACGTCATTGAATACAAAGACGACGCCACGGCGTTCAACGGGCAAAAACGCGATCAGATCGCCGGCAAGGGCGAGTTGAACAACAAGATCAGCGCCTTGTTTTTCGAACTTCTGCGATCCAAGGGCCTGGACAGCCATTACGTGAAGCGCCTGTCGGATCGGGAACAGCTGGTTCGCCGGGTGACGATCATCCCCTTGGAAGTGGTGGTGCGGAACATCGCCGCGGGCAGCCTGGCCAAGCGACTGGGCTGGGAAGAGGGCCGGGAGTTGCCCCGGCCGGTGGTGGAATTCTATTACAAGAGCGATGAGTTGGGGGATCCGCTCATCAACGAGTCCCACATCGCCGTCCTCGGGGTGGCCACCCCGGAGCAACTTGATGATATCACCACCCAAGCGCTGAAAATCAACGAGATCCTCACGGCGTATCTGAGGGCGCGGAACATCCTGCTGGTGGATTTCAAGCTGGAGTTTGGGCTGGACGCCGAGGGCCGGGTGCTTTTGGCGGATGAGATTTCGCCGGACACCTGCCGGTTCTGGGATGCCACCACCCGGGAGAAGCTCGACAAAGACCGGTTTCGCCGGGATCTGGGCGGGGTTGAGGAAGCTTACGAAGAAGTTCTTCATCGGCTGGGAGGTCAATGAATGTTTCGGGCGCGGGTGTATGTGACCCTGAAGGCGAGCGTGTTGGATCCCCAGGGCAGCGCCGTGGAGCGGGCTTTGCACGCCCTGGGTTACGAGGAGGTCCGGGGGGTGCGGATTGGGAAGGCCATCGACGTGACCCTGGAGGCGCCGGATGAGAAGAGCGCCCGGGAGCGGGTTGAAGCCATGTGTCGGGAGCTTCTGGCGAACCCGGTGATGGAAACCTTTGAGATCGAAGCCGTTGAGGCGGAGGGATGAGCGTGCGGGTGGCGGTGGTGCAGTTCCCCGGGTCGAACTGTGACATGGACACGGTGATGGCCCTCCGGGATGTGACCGGAGCCGAGCCGGATTTGGTGTGGCACGGGCGGCGGGATCTGTCCGATTACGGGGCGATTTTTCTGCCCGGGGGGTTTTCCTACGGAGATTATCTGCGGGCCGGGGCCATCGCCCGGTTTGCCGAGGCGATGGACGGGGTGCGAAAAGCGGCGGAAGACGGGCGGCTGGTGATCGGGATTTGCAACGGGTTTCAAATCCTTCTGGAGGCGGGGCTTTTGCCCGGGGCGATGTTGCACAATGACCATCTGCAGTTTCGCTGTGCCATCGTGCCGGTGCGGGTGGAGCGAACGGACACGCCATTTACGTCAAAATACGCGCCCGGCCAGGTGCTCAGGCTGCCCATTGCCCACGGCGAAGGGAATTATTACGCCGATGACGAGACCTTGGAGGCTCTGGAGCGAAATCGGCAGGTGGTGTTTCGGTATGCCGGGGAGAACCCGAACGGCTCGCGCCACGACATCGCCGGGATTGTCAACGAGGCGGGCAATGTGCTGGGGATGATGCCCCACCCCGAGCGGGCGGTGCACCGGTTGTTGGGCTCCGAAGACGGCCGGGCGATGATCGAGGCGATTTGGCAGGCGGGGAGGGAACGACAGCTTGTCTAAGGATCCGACGGCACAGCAGATCGAAGCCGAGGCCCTCTACCGGGATCTCGGCATGACCGATGCGGAATACCGCCGGGCCACGGAGCTGCTCGGGCGGCGGCCGAACTGGGTGGAGCTGGGCCTCTTCTCGGTGATGTGGTCGGAGCACTGCAGTTATAAAAGTTCCCGCCGGGTGTTGCGGCGGTTTCCCACGGAAGGGCCTCAGGTCTTGCAGGGCCCCGGGGAGAACGCCGGGGTGGTGGATATCGGGGACGGGCTGGCGGTGGCCTTCAAAATGGAGTCGCACAACCACCCCTCGGCCATTGAGCCGTATCAAGGGGCGGCCACCGGGGTCGGCGGCATCATCCGGGATATTTTCACCATGGGAGCTCGGCCCATTGCCCTTCTGGACAGTTTGCGCTTTGGGCCGCCGGATGATCCCCGCCAGCGGTACCTGCTCCGGGAGGTGGTGGCTGGGATTGCCGGGTACGGCAATGCCATCGGCATTCCCACCGTGGGCGGGGAGGTGAAATTCGCCGAGAGCTACCGGGAGAATCCGCTGGTCAACGCTATGTGCGTGGGGCTGATGCGCCACGAAGATCTGGCCCGGGGGACCGCTTCCGGAGTGGGCAATCCGGTGATGGTGGTGGGGGCGAAGACCGGCCGGGACGGCATCCACGGCGCGACCTTCGCTTCGGCGGAGGATCCATTGGAGAAGGAGCGCTCGGCGGTTCAAGTCGGCGACCCCTTTATGGAGAAACTATTGGTGGAAGCATGTCTGGAGCTGATCGCCACCGGCGGAGTGGTGGGGATCCAGGACATGGGTGCCGCCGGGCTGACTTCCTCCAGCGCCGAGATGGCCAGCCGGGCGGGGAGCGGACTGGATATCGACGTGGCGTTGGTTCCCCGCCGGGAGACGGGGATGACCCCTTATGAAGTGATGCTCTCTGAGTCCCAGGAGCGGATGCTCGTCGTCATGGAGCGGGGCAAAGAGGGCGTGGCCGAACAGATTTTTCGAAAATGGGGCCTGGAGGCGACGGTGATCGGCCGGGTGACGGATGACGGGATGCTCCGTATCCGGGAAGAAGGCCGGGTGGTGGCGGAGGTGCCGGTGCCGGCCCTGGTGGACGAGGCGCCGATGTACGTGCGGCCGGCCCGGGAGCCGGAGGAACTGGCGGGGCTTCGGGCCTGGCGCTGGGAGGACGTGCCGCGGCCCGAGCGGCTGGACGAGGTGCTGCTGACCCTGGTGGGGTCGCCGGATTTGGCGGACAAGGAATGGGTGTGGCGGCAATACGACCACATGGTGCAGGCGTCCACGGCGGTGCGGCCCGGGGCGGATGCGGCGGTGATCTGGATCCGGGGGACGCGCAAAGGCGTGGCGCTGTGCACCGACGGCCAAGGGCGGTATGTGCGCCTGAACCCCTTGGTGGGCGGGATGCACGCCGTGGCCGAAGCGGCTCGGAATCTCGTGTGTGTCGGAGCGAGGCCCCTGGCCATCACCGACTGTTTGAACTTCGGCAACCCGGAAAAGCCCGAGGTGTTTTACCAGTTCGAGCAGGCGGTGGAGGGGATGAGCCAGGCCTGCGAAGTCCTGAAAACGCCGGTGGTGAGCGGGAATGTGAGCTTTTATAATGAAAGCAAAGGTGTTGACATTGACCCGACCCCCGTTGTGGGGGCGGTGGGGCTGGTGGAAGACATCGATCAGATTTGCACCCCGGCCTGGCGGGCGGGGCTGACGGTGGTTCTGTTGGGCCCCGGTGCGCCGGCCCCAGGGATGGAGGGGGCGTGGCTCGGCGGGAGTGAGTACCTGCTGCGGGTGCACCGCCGGCTGGCCGGGGACGCGCCGCCCCTGGATCTGGAGATGGAGCGGCGGGTGCAGCACGTGTGCCTGGAGGCTATCAGGCAGGGCTTGGCGGCGGCCGCCCACGATGTGTCCGAAGGGGGCCTTGCGGTGGCCCTGGCCGAGATGGCGATGGCCGGCGGGGTCGGGGCGGAGATCGACCTGGGTTCACTGTCCGGTGGGCCGGCGGCGAAGGCGGAGGCCAAGACGCCGGGAGCGGGCGGCGAACAGGTTGCAGGGAGCGATTCGCAGGGTGAAGTCCGGCCCCCGGTTCGGGCGGATGTTCTCTTGTTCGGCGAGGCCGGTTCCCGGATCGTGCTCGGGGTGGAACCGGAGAAGGTGGAGGCTGTGAAAGCCCTGGCTGCCGGAGCGGGCGTTCCCTTGGCGGTGCTCGGGACCACCGGCGGCGACCGGCTCGCGATCCGGGTGGCGGACGGGGCCGGGGAGGAACGGGTGGATGTGGCGGTGGCGCGGCTGAGTGAGGTCTGGAAGGGGGCGATCCCGTGGGCGCTAGCGGAGAACCGGGGCGCGGCGTCATCGGTGTGAATGGAGAGTGGGGGGACGCTTGGCCGGATGCGGGGTCTGGCCGGCACTGGCACGAAGAATGTGGCGTCTTCGGCGCTTGGGGGTGCGACCACGCCGCACAGCTCACCTACTACGCCCTGTACGCCCTCCAGCACCGAGGCCAGGAGAGCGCCGGGATTGCCACGGTGGACGGCGGGGAAATGTTTCACCACCGGGGACTGGGACTGGTGGCCGAGGTGTTTGGCCCGGAGGATTTGGAGCGCCTGGCGGGAAAGGCGGCGGTCGGCCACGTCCGCTATTCGACCACGGGCGCCAACAAACTGGTGAACGCCCAGCCCATGGTGTTTGACGTGCACGGCGGTCCCCTGGCCCTGGGGCACAACGGAAACCTGGTGAACGCCGGGGTGTTGCGCCGTGAGCTCGAAGACCAAGGGAGTATATTCCAGTCCACCAGCGATACGGAAGTGGTGGCCCACCTCATCGCCCGGCACCGGGGCGGGTCGTTGGTGGACGCCATTGTGGACAGCCTGCGCACGGTACAGGGCGCTTACGCCTTTGTTTTTCTCACCCCGGACGGACTCGTGGCCGCCCGGGATCCCCAGGGGCTGCGCCCCATGGCCCTGGGGCGTTTCGGTTCGGGTTGGGTGGTGGCGTCGGAAACTTGCGCTTTTGATACCATCGGTGCCGAATTCGTTCGGGATATCGAGCCGGGGGAACTGCTCGTCATCAACGGGGGTGGCGTGCAGCCCGTTCGGTTCGCCGAGGCGTCCCGAAAGGCCCTCTGTACCTTTGAATATATCTATTTTGCCCGGCCGGACAGCGACATCGACGGCCGCAACGTGCACCTGGTGCGCAAAGCCATGGGGAAGCGACTGGCGGAGGAAGCGCCGACGGAAGCTGATGTGGTGATCGGTGTGCCGGATTCGAGCATTTCGGCGGCGGTGGGTTACGCGGAAGCCGCGGGAATTCCTTATGAGATGGGTCTCATCAAGAATAAATATATCGGCCGGACCTTTATCCAACCTTCCCAAGCCCTTCGGGAGCGCGGGGTGCGTCTAAAATTAAATCCCGTGCGCAAGGTGGTGGAGGGGAAGCGGGTGGTGATGGTGGACGACTCCATCGTCCGGGGCACCACCTCCCGCCGCATTGTCCAAATGCTCCGGGACGCCGGGGCCAGGGAGGTTCACGTGCGAATCTCTTCCCCGCCGGTGCGGTTCCCCTGTTATTACGGCATCGATACCTCGGCCCGGGAGGAATTGCTGGCGGCCCGGTTGTCCGTGGAGGAGATGACCCGGGCGATCGGGGCGGATAGCCTGGCTTTTTTGTCTGAAGATGGAATGCTTCAGGCCCTCGGAGCCGGGCCGGAAGCGGCGGGACGCGGTCAGGGGGGACCCGGGGATACGTTTTGTAATGCGTGTTTTCACGGGCGGTACCCGACCCGGTTGTATGACGATCTGGGGAAACATGTCATGGAGATGGCCGCCCATCGGGGAGGGTATTCATGAGCGAGGCGTATCGCAAGGCAGGGGTGGACATCGCCGCGGCCGACCGGTCGGTGGCCAGGATGAAGCGCCACGTGGAGAGCACCCGGCGGCCCGAGGTCTGGGGGGCTTTTGGCGGGTTCGGGGGAGGCTTTGCCCTGGATATGGCTCGGTACAAGGAGCCGGTACTGGTTTCGGGTACCGACGGGGTGGGCACGAAACTTTTGGTCGCCCGGGCGGTGGGAAGGCACGATACTGTGGGGATCGATTGTGTGGCCATGTGCGTGAACGACATCGTCGTTCACGGGGCGGAGCCGCTGTTTTTTTTGGACTACCTCGCCGTGGGCCGGGTGGATCCGGACCAGGTCGAGGCGGTGGTCTCGGGGGTGGCCGCCGGCTGCCGGGAGGCCGGGTGCGCCCTCATCGGGGGCGAGACGGCGGAGATGCCCGGCATGTATGCGCCGGGGGACTATGATTTGGCCGGATTTGCCGTGGGGGCCGTGGAGAGGGCGAGGTTTGTGGACGGTTCCCGGGTGCGCCCCGGGGATGTGGTGATCGGCTTGCCTTCCGCCGGGCTGCATTCAAACGGGTTCTCCCTGGCCCGCAAAATCGTGTTTGAAGATGCGGGGCTGTCGGTGGGGGATGATCTGCCCGAGTGCGGGGCCACCGTCGGAGAGGTGTTGCTTGCCCCGACCCGGATCTATGTGCGGGCGATTCTGGCTCTGCTTGAACGGGTGGATGTGCGGGGGATGGCGCACATTACCGGGGGTGGGTTGCTTGATAACGTGATCCGGACGCTGCCGGAGGGGTGTCGGGCGGTGCTCGATGCCACTGCCTGGGAGGAGCCGCCGGTGTTCGCGGCGCTCAGGCGGCTGTCGGTGGAGCCGCCCACGGCGGAAGATTTATACCAGACGTGGAACATGGGGATCGGGTTTGTGTGTATGATCGCCCCGGAGGATGTGGATCGGGCGATGGCCGTTTTGAAGGAAAACGGGGGACGGCCTGTGCAGGTCGGCCGGGTGGAAGCCGGGGAGCGGAGCGTGGTGATCCGCACGCCCCACGCCGCATCGGGGGTCGTGATGCGGCGGGCGGAGACCGGGGTGGCCGTTGATAAGAGCGACGAGGCTTCGGGCGGCGGACCCGGGGGAGCCCATCGTCCGGAAGGGGGCGGGGGCGTATGACGGGACTGGCGCCGGTCAACCTGGCGGTGTTCGCGTCGGGCACGGGCTCCAATCTCCAGCGCCTCTTGGATTTGAGCCGGCTGGACGAACTCGGTGGGGGCAAGGTGGTGCTGGTGGTGTCGGACAAGCCGGGTTGCCGGGCGCTGGAGAGGGCCGAGGCGGCCGGCGTCGCGACTTTTGCTTTTTACCCCAAGGCTTATCCGGACAAGCCCGCTTATGAGCGGGAGATCCTGGATCGGCTCCGGGAGCACCGGATCGACTGGATTGTTCTCGCCGGGTACATGCGCCTGGTGGGTGAGGTGCTGCTTCAGGCGTATGGTGGGCGGATCATCAACCTCCACCCGTCGTTGTTGCCGAATTTTCCCGGAAAAGACGCCATTGGCCAGGCGCTGGCCGCCGGGGTGTCCCGGACCGGCGTCACCGTTCATTTTGTGGACGAGGGCATGGATACCGGCCCGGCCATCGCTCAGGAGGCGGTGCCGGTGGACCCCGGGGATGACGCGGACTCGCTGGCTGTGAAAATCCACGCGGTGGAGCACCGGCTGCTCCCGGAGGTGGTCCGGGCGTTGTGCCGGGGGGAGGTTTGGCTTGAAAATGGCCTAGTGCACTGGCGCCCACAGGCTTCTGGCGGGCGGGGGATCTGCGGCGCGGGGGTCCCGGGCCGACAGGATCAAGAAAGGAGTCGCAGAGAATGCGCAGGGCACTGATCAGCGTTTCGGATAAAACGGGTATCGTCGAACTCGGACAAAAGCTGGCGGCGGCGGGGGTGGAAATTCTCTCCACCGGCGGGACCTCCCGGGTCCTTCGGGAGGCCGGCGTGGCGGTGAAGGACGTGTCCGATTTTACCGGGTTTCCCGAGATTCTCGACGGACGGGTGAAAACTCTTCACCCGAGGGTCCACGGGGGCATCTTGGCTTTGCGGGACCGGGAGGAGCACCGGCGGCAGATGGAGGAGCACGGGCTGGAGCCCATCGATGCCGTGGTGGTGAACCTGTATCCGTTTCGGGAGACGGTGAGCCGCCCGGGGGCGCGGTTTGAGGAGATTGTCGAGCAGATCGATATCGGCGGCCCGAGCTTGATCCGGGCGGCGGCGAAAAATCACCGCCACGTGGCGGTTGTGGTGGACCCGGCGGATTATGACCGCCTGGCGGAGGCGGCCGGGGGCGGGGCGCCCCTTGGGGAGGGGGATAGGCTTGCCCTGGCGGCGAAGGCCTTCAGGCACACCGCAGCTTACGACGCGGTCATCGCCGGATACTTGAGTGACCGGGCCGGGGAGCGGTTCCCGGAGCAGCTGACGCTCACCTACGACCGGGTGCAGAGTCTGCGGTACGGGGAGAATCCTCATCAGCCGGCGGCCTTTTATCGGGAGCCGTTCGCCGGGCCGTCGACCTTGGCGGGGGCTCGCCAGCTTCACGGGAAGGAACTTTCCTATAATAATCTGCTTGATGCCGATGCGGCCCTGCATCTGGTGCGGGAGTTCCAAGGGCCGACGGCGGTGGCGGTGAAACATACGAATCCCTGCGGCGTGGGGTGGGGAGAGACCCTGGCCGATGCTTTTCACGAGGCCTACGAGGCCGATCCCGTGTCGATTTTCGGCGGGATCATCGCCGTAAACCGCCCGCTGGACGGGGAGACCGCCCGGCAGATGAAGGAGATTTTTCTCGAGATCGTGATCGCTCCGGAGTTTACCCCCGAGGCATTGGAGATTTTGACGACGAAGAAAAATCTGCGCTTGTTGGAAATCCCGGGGCTTCTCGAGCCAGTGCGGGAGGGGGTATCGGCCCGAACGGTTTCCGGGGGGCTTTTGGTCCAGGGGACGGATGTGGCGCCGGTGGTGCCGGACAGTTGGCGGCCGGTGACAAAACGTATCCCGTCTGGAGCGGAACTGGAGCAGATGGCTCTGGCCTGGCGAGTGGTGAAGCATGTAAAATCGAACGCTATCGTGCTGGTGCACGGTCGGCGGACGGTGGGGGTCGGGGCTGGCCAAATGAACCGGGTGGGTTCGGCCCGGATCGCCATTGCGCAAGCCGGGGAGTTGGCCAGAGGGTCGGTGATGGCGTCGGACGCCTTCTTCCCGATGTCCGATACGGTGGAGGAGGCGGCCAAGGCCGGGGTGACGGCCATTGTGCAACCCGGGGGCAGCATCCGGGATGAGGAGTCAATCCGGGCGGCGGACGAAGCGGGCATCGCCATGGTGTTCACGGGGATGCGGCATTTTCGCCACGGATGAAGGCGGGACGGGAGGGATCGGGATGAAAATCCTCGTGGTAGGCGGAGGTGGGCGGGAGCACGCCCTGGTGTGGAAGCTCGCCCAGAGTCCCCGGAGGCCGGAGATTTTGTGTGCCCCGGGGAATCCCGGCACTGCCGAATGGGGCCGGAATGTGCCGGTGGGGGCGGAGGATGTGGAGGGGTTGTTGGCTTTGGCGGAGCGGGAGAGGGTCGATCTGACGGTGGTCGGTCCCGAGGCTCCGCTCCTGGCCGGGCTTGCCGATCGGTTTCGCGAGGCGGGGCTGCGCATCTTTGGACCGAGCCGGGCGGCGGCGGAGATCGAAGGATCAAAGGGTTATGCGAAGGCGCTGATGACCCGGGTGGGGATTCCCACAGCCCGGTACGCGGCGTTTGATTCCTACGAGGAGGCGCTGAGGTATCTTCGGAGCCACGGGGCTCCGGTGGTGGTGAAAGCAGACGGCCTGGCGGCGGGCAAAGGCGTGGTGGTGGCCCGGACGGTGGAGGAAGCCGAGGCGGCGCTCCGGTCGATGATGGTGGATGGCGTGTTTGGCGAGAGCGGCCGGCGGGTGGTCTTGGAAGAGATGTTGGAGGGCCGGGAGGCCACGGTGATGGCTTTTGTCAGTGGGGAGACGGTGGTGCCCATGGTCCCGGCCCAGGATCACAAGCCGGTGTTTGACGGCAATCGCGGGCCCAATACCGGGGGGATGGGGACCTATTCACCGGTGCCGTGGATAGATGAGGACACCATGACCCGGGTGGAGAGCAAGATCCTAAGGCCGGTGGCCCGGGCTTTGGTTGAGGACGGGCGGCCCTTTTACGGGGTACTTTATGCCGGGCTCATGCTCACCGCCGAAGGTCCGAAGGTGATCGAGTTCAATGCCCGTTTCGGGGACCCGGAAGCCCAGGTGGTGCTGCCCCGCCTGGAGACCGACTTGTTGGATGTGCTCGAGGCGGTGTTGGACGGAACCCTGGACCGCATTGAGGTGAGATGGTCCCCCCAGGCGGCGGTTTGTGTGATCTTGACAGCGGCAGGGTATCCGGGGTCGTATCGCAAAGGGGACTCGATCACCGGACTGGATGAGGACGGCTCCTTGCAACGAGGCGACCAAAACGAGGCGCTGATCTTCCACGCCGGAACCGCCCGGGCGGACGACGGCAGCCTGGTGACGGCCGGGGGACGGGTGCTCGGTGTGACGGGGCTTGGCAACAGTCTTGCCGATGCCCGAAGGGCTGCCTATGCCACGGTAGGACACATTCGGTTTCAAGGAATGCATCACCGGACCGATATCGCCGCACAAGCCGCGGACTTAGCGTGACCGCCGGTGCCGCGGAGCTCTTGCCTCACGGGATGCTACGGCTTCGTGCCGCGGTATGCTGTCTGTGGCGTACTGCCGAGCCGGGGGGAAACTCATGGAGATCGTGCTCAAGGCGCGCAATTTGACCAAATCGTACCAGATGGGCGAGGTCCGTGTGGACGCCCTCAAAGGGGTCACCTTCGACATTTACGCCGGAGAGTTCGTGGTGGTCCTTGGCCCCAGCGGATCGGGCAAAAGCACCATGCTTAACCTCATCGGCGGCATGGACACGGCCACGGCGGGAGAGATCTATTACAAAAACAAACCCCTTCACGGCGCGTCCGAAAGGGTACTGACCGAATACCGGCGGGACGCGGTGGGGTTTGTTTTTCAATTCTACAATCTCATGCCGAACCTGACCTCCTACGAAAACGTCATGCTCTCGGTGGAAATCGCCAAACATCCCCTGAAGGCGGACGAGGTGTTGGCCCAGGTGGGACTGGGCGATCGGGCTGATCATTTTCCCGCCCAACTGTCCGGGGGTGAGCAGCAGCGGGTGGCCATCGCCCGGGCTGTTGCCAAAAACCCGGAGATTCTCCTTTGCGACGAGCCCACCGGGGCGCTGGATTCGGCCACGGGGATCCAGGTGTTGAAAGTGCTTAGGGATTTTCATCTGAGATACGGCAAAACGGTCATCATCATCACCCACAACGCGGGAATTGCACGGATGGCGGACCGGGTTTTCTATTTGAAAGACGGGAGGTTGGACCGCATCGAGGCCGTGCCGGACCCCGTGCCGCCCGAGGAGGTTTCGTGGTGATTCTCGGCAAAAAGATGTGGAGGGATGTTTGGGAGAACAAAATGGCTTATCTGGCCTGTATCGCCGTGATCGTCATCGGGCTTGCGACCTACACCTCGATGCTCATGGCCCGGGACAATCTGTTGGCGGCCAGAGAAAGCTTTTATCGGGAATACCGTTTTGCAGACGGTTTTGCCCGGGTGAGGGCCATGCCTTTGTCCCAGGTGGACCGCCTGCGGGAGATCCCGGGCATCGGGGAGGTCCAAGGGCGGCTGGTTGAGGATGTCCGGGTGTGGACGGCGAACCCGGCGGACAACGTGTACCTGAGGCTGATTTCCTACGACACGCAAAACCCCCACAGCCTGAATGCGGTGAAGCTGTTCCAGGGCTCGTTTCCCGGAGAGCGGGATGAGGCGATGGTTGTCGCCTATAAGTTTCTCGCGGCCAACGGGCTCTCTCCGGGGGATTCCTTGACCGTCATCATCGAAGGAAAGAAGGTGGAGCTCAAAATCGCCGGGGCCGGCCAGAGTCCGGAGTACATTTACGCCATGAAAGATGCCCAGAACATTTTTCCCGACCCCCGGACCTTCGAAGTGGCATATGTGCCTTATCCGGTGATGGAGAGCCTGTTTGGCCAAAAAGGGCTGATCAACGATGTCGCGTTTACGTTAAAGCAGGGATACGCCTTCGACGACGTCAGCCCTTACGTCCGGACAGAACTGGAACGGTACGGTCTGGAAGCCCTTTACCCCCGAAAGGACCAGCCCAGCAACGCGATGTTGAGCCAGGAATTGGAGCAGTTGAATAAGGTGTCGCGGAGCGTGCCGCTGTTGTTTCTGACGATTTCGTCTATCATTCTTTACATCATGCTCAAGCGGCTGGTGGATTCCCAGCGGGGTCTAATCGGCATCATGAAAGCGTTCGGTTACCGCAATGAGGAAGTCTTGCGGCACTACCTTTCCTACGGTCTGATCGTGGGGGTTGCCGGAGGAATTCTGGGAGGGTTGCTCGGTGCGGCCCTGTCGGCGTCCATGACCGCGATCTATCGGGAATATTTCAGTCTGCCCGGGTTGATGGGTCGTTTTTCCTGGGAATATGTGTTAAGCGGTGTCCTGGCGGCGGTGGGGTTCAGCTTGTTCGCCGCATTTCAGGGGGCGAAGGGTGTTCTGAAATTGCAGCCCGTCGAGGCGATGCGCCCGCCGGTTCCCGTCTTCAACCGGAGATTTTGGATGGAAAAGATTCCTGGATTCTGGACGGCCTTCACGGTCCAGGGTCGGATGGCCGTGCGCAACATCGCGAGAAACAAGGGGCGCAGCTTTTTTACATGGATCGGGACCGTCTTCACCTTCACCATCATGGCCGTCTTGTGGTCTCTGACTTCCGCCGAAGACTTCATGGTCATGGAGCAGTTCACCAAGGTGCAGAAATACGATGTCAAAATCGCCTTCAGCAAGCCGTTGCCGGCGGACCCAGCCGCACGAGAGCTGCAGCGGGCCGGGGGGGTCAAACGGGCGGAACCCTTGGCGGAGGTTCCGGTGAGCCTTGAGTATGAGTATCGCAAAAAGGACGTGGTGGCTCTGGCTTTGGAGCCGGACTCGCAACTTTTCACGCCCCTGGACAAAGCTGGGAACCCGGTGCGGATTCCTCCGGATGGCATGGTCTTGTCCGCACAGATTGCCGACAGCCTCGGGGCGGGGGTCGGGGACGTGATCCGGGTCGAGAGTCCCTGGGCCAAGGAGTTGCCGGTCTTTGTCCGGGTGGCGGAGGTCGTTCCTCAGTATCTGGGCTCCAACGTCTATATGAATCGGGAGGCGATGTTCCGGCTATTGGGGCAGCAGGAGGCCGCCACCTCCGTGCTGGCGGCGGTCGATCCCGGCTCTGTCGCGGGCCTCAAGGACGCCTTTGCCGAGGCCCGCTGGGTGAGCACCATTGAAGACAAGCGCCAAATGATCGAGAAATATCAACAACTGATGGCCTCGTATTCGTATATGATTTGGGTGATGGACCTGATGGCGGTCGTCACAGGCTTTGCCGTGGTGTACAATTCCAGCGTCATCTCCCTGGCGGAACGAAAACGGGAATTGGCTTCTCTTCGAGTGCTGGGCTTGCGGTCCCGGGAAGTGACGGAGGTCATCTCGGTGGAGCAGTGGTTGCTCGCCGTCGCGGGGATTGCAGGCGGCGTCCCGCTGACTTACGGGGTCAACTGGGCCATCTCCCGCAGTTTGAGCAGCGACTTGTATTCGATACCTGCGTTGACGCCGCTGTCGGCACTGTTTTTGGCTTTGGCAGGCACGGTGCTGGCCGTGTGGCTGGCGCAGCGTTGGGTGGCCCGGAAGGTGGCGAAGTTAGATATAGTCGGGGTTTTGAAAGAACGGGAGTAACGGGCGAGGAAGGGACCGAGGATGAAACGGTGGGTGAAATGGGCGCTTGTCCTGATCGGGGCGGTTGCCGCTGCGGCTTATGTCGTCTGGAACACCCAGCGGCCGCTTGCAGCGGAACTGATCGCGGTGAAACCGCAAACGGTGTCGCTGGATTTTACGGAAGAAGGGATTGTGGAGGCGGCGGTGGATCGGCCCGTCTACAGCCCGCTCGGTGGAACAATTGCGGAACTGCCCGTGGAGGAAGGACAGCGGGTGGCGAAGGGTACCCTTCTGGCCCGAATCGATACGAAAGATCTGGAATACCAACTGGCCCGGTTGAAGGCTCAGCGCACGAGTCTGGAAGGGCAGAAGGACAAGTCGTTCCAGGAGTTGGGCCAGCAAGTCCAGCAGCAGCAGTTGGTGCTGGAGGAAGTCCGGCGGCAGTTGGAGCAGAGCCGGCAGGATTACCAGCGCACGAAAGGTCTGTACGAGGCGGGGGCGGCTCCCAAAACGGATTTGGACGCGGCGGAGGGCAAAGTTAAGCAGTTGGAAAACGAACAGTCCCAGCAGGAGTCCAAGCTGCAACTCTTGCAGGCCCAGGCGAGCGGCGTTACGCCAAGGGGTGCGCCGGGCGGCACTGGAACCGCCGCAACGGCGACGACGGCTACGGAGGCATATTTTCAGGGTATGATCGAGGAGGTGGACGCGCAGATTCGGCAGGTCGAGAGCCGGATTGCTGACAGCCGGATTACCGCGCCCGTGGACGGGGTGGTGCGGGAACTGAACGTGAAGCCAGGGATGGCGGTCGACCCTCAGAGCTTGCTCATGAACTTGACGGGAACGGGTGGATACCGGGTCGGCGTTTACGTTCTTACCGAAGACGTGCTGTATGTCAAGCCGGGGATGAAGGTGACCCTCATCCAAAAGCGCAAGGACGGGGATTACCGCTTTTCCGGCACGGTGACGGCCGTCGCTCCCTCGGCCGTGGAAAAGGTGTCCACCTTGGGGCTGACCGAACACAGGGTGAAGGTGACTGTCCAGCCCGGCGAGAATGCCCCAGATCTGAGGCCGGGCTACGCCGTTGACGTTGAGTTTCGCGTGTTGGAGCAGGCGAACAAGCTGGCGGTACCCAAAACCTGCCTGTTCTCTTTCGGGGACGGCGACGCCCTTTGGGTGGTGCGGGACGGCCGAGCCCGGATACAGAAAGTGAGGAAGGGCATGGAGACCGACCAACTGGTGGTCATCGCGCAGGGGTTGAATGCCGGGGATCTGGTGATCAAGAATCCCCAACTGGAGGGCCTGAAAGAGGGGAAACGGGTGGCGGTCGGGCCGCCGACGCAGTAGCATGACAGGCCGATGCGGAATCTGTACACCGGGTACATCCTCCGCTGTGGCGAAGGCCATGGAGATCCTGGAAGCGGAGTGAATGCGGGTTGGGTACAAAGGCCATCCCGTCACCCTTTCGATACAAGCGGTGTTTTACACCACTTGACGGGACATTACCTTACCGCGGGTGGGGAAGGACCATCTCTTTCTTGGTCATGATCAGCATTGCCACAAAGATGCCGCCGTTTATATACACCATCCACAAACCGAGGGACGGATCAAGGGCGCGGTAGCAAACCGCGTAAAGGTTGTAAAACGAGGTGATGGTTAAACCGGCGGCAAGGAGCGCCCATCTTTTGTCCCACAATGAGACGGCGATGGTAAAGATCAAGGCCATGAGGATGTACCGTTCATGGATTTCAGTCGGCAACATGTAAAAGGAGAAGCTCAGGACGGTCGATGCCTTGAGCAGGGCTTCCACCGTGATCTCCCTTCGACGCCACAGATAGAGGGCCACGTGTACAGTTGCGAGAAAAAGCAGGAACATCCCCAGCATTTTATAGGTCACGCCGGCAAAGAGGACGGTACTGTCCGGAAGGCGGGGTGGCGTTCCGAACAAATAAAACCAGATGTTCAAGGCGTTCATGCTGAGGAACGGGTATTCCGCCGTCGGGCGCATGTAGGCCATTTCCACCATATTGGACAAGCTGCCGTGCATGGCAAAGAACAGGGCGACCGCGGCTAAAGGAACCGCGACTCCCGCGAGGAATCGCCCGAGACGCCGAAAGTGCCCGGCCGTCACTGCTTCTCGGACCTCGCCGACGGCGAGAACGGGGAACACGACGATGGATTGAAACTTGCTCAGGAGCGCGGAGGAAAAGAGAGCCCCGGCGATCCCCGCCCTCTTTCGCAAGGCCATGACCGCCGACAGCGCCAGGATGCCGGGGAGAATGTCCACTTGACCCCACACGGCCGTATCGAAAAGGAGGCCCGGGTTCAGGCAAAACAGGGCAACCACGAACCATCTCCATTTACCCGGTGTATCTTTGGCCAGGAGGAAAAATGCGATCATGGCGACGGCGTGGATCGCGATACCCGGGAGTTTGATCCACAATCCTCCAGGAACGACGCGGATATGGAAGAAGTTCGCGATCCTGCCGTACAGGTCCAGGATCATCAAATAACCCGGAGGATAATCGACTCTCGGACTTTCGTAAATCCCCGCCAATCCGACCTGCTGCAGCCGGCGCATCCAGGAGTCAAAAATCATTTGATCGCCGACAAACCCCCGGAAACGTCCGGCCAAAACAACCTGAAGCGCAATCGACAGGCTCCACAGAGCCCAGAACCCCGCCCAATTCCATGCGCGACCACTTTTCACCGCCGGACTCCTCCTTTATCCGAACGAAATACCCACCGCTTGCTTCCCGCGAAATTGATGCCCATGGCCAGGAGTGTAACCACGGCTTTGGCAAGGGGGAGGGACCAGGATCTTTTCTCCAGTATCAAAAGGGCGAGGGAGGAAATCCCGCAGGACACCCCGTTTACCAGCAGGAATTTGGCGAACTCCGCGGCACCGGGCCGAACCCGACTCCGAAAGGTGAACGAACGATTCCACAGGTAGCTGTTGCACACTCCGCAAGTGTATGACACGGCCTGGGCGGGGGCGGCTCCCCAGTGCGCCCCCCGGACCAAGACAAAAAACACGAGGAAGTCCACCACGGTGTTCAGCATCCCGACCATTCCGAAACGCATCCATTGGCCGGCCCGGTTCCGCCATATTTTGGCCGCCTCATTCATGGGATGACGTCCTTTTCAACCGTCTGGCGCTCTCCACAATGTAGAGGGGGCGTTGACGGACCTCGTCGTAAATTCTCGATACATACTGCCCCATCATGCCGATACCGGTCAACACCAGACCGTTGCCGATCAGAATGACCGCACAGAGCCACAGCACATCCGACCGGCCTCCGGCCAGGTAGCGGCCCGCAGCGACGAGGAGGACGGCCACGCCGGAGGACGCCAGCGCTCCGCCGACATACAGGGGCCATTTCAAAGGCTTGTCGGAGAAGGAGGTTACGGCATCCATGGACAGCCGGACCATTCGGCGCAGCGGATACTTCGTTTCTCCCGCCAGCCGCGGTTCCCTTACGTATTCCAAAGCCGCCTGGCGAAATCCCGCCCAAGCCACCAGCCCTCGCATGAACCGGGCTTTCTCCGGCATTCGGGTGACCACGTCGCACACCTTTCGGTCGATGAGGCGAAAATCTCCCGTATCCACCGGGATCTCAATGTCGGTCAACCGCCTGAGCATCCTGTAAAAAGCGGCGGCCGTCCAGCGCTTGAACCGGGTTTCCCCCCGCCGGGCCACCCGCTTCCCGTACACCACGTCGTACCCTTGCTTCCACTTCTCCACCATGCGGGGAATGAGCTCCGGCGGATCCTGCAGGTCGGCGTCGATCACGATGACCGCCTTCCCGGACGCATAGTCCATGCCGGCCTGCACCGCCGCCTGATGGCCGAAATTTCGCGAGAAGTTCACGATCTTGACCGTCGGGTCTTCGACGCTCAAAGTCTCCAGAATGGATCGGGAATGGTCGGTGCTCCCGTCGTTTACAAAAATGAGCTCATACGGGGTCTGAAGCTCGTCCATGACGGACTTCAGTCTTTGACACGTTGTGGAAATCACATCCTGTTCATTGTACACGGGTATGACGACCGAATAGACCGGGCGTTCCTCGTCGTCGGTTCGTCCGGCTTCGTTCAGCCGAGCCGCCTGCTCGACAACCCTGTCCTCATGGCCCGACGTATTCATAGAGCTCGACACCTCCCGGCCTCATGTTCGTCCCGGCCGAGGCGGGTGACGATGTGGAAGCCCCCCATTCGCTGCCCGGGACCAATTTGCAATGGGTCGTGATCCACTCTGTGACGGCGTACTGCCGCCCCCCTCCAAACCCTCTTCCGTCCAAAAGGAAGTAGCGGAGCTTCCCGCTGCTGGTCAACTGTTGCAGTTTGTCCACGGTGATCGCCGGATCGGAGCCGAGAAACCCGCCCATCGCCATGACCGGCAGTCCGGTTTCAAGGATGAGAGGGGCTGCCGTATTGGCATTCTGCGTGGCGACCAAGAAGGAACCCGGCGATGCCTGATAGTGTTTGACCAAGTAGGCCACCAGAGCGGGGTTGTCGCCCAACATCCCGCGGCCGAAGCCGTCTGGAGGAGTTCCGCCGCCAAACCCATTGGCGCCTCCCGGAGGGAAACCGCTCGGCAGACCCCCGCCGCTGAAGCCGCCGTCGGCCCCCGGCGGGAAGCCGCTCGGAAGCGTTCTGCCACTAAACCCTCGGTACATCCCGGAACCGAATCTGTTCGGAAAAGATCCTTCGCCGAAAGCCCCGTTTCGAGGAGGGCCTGCCTGCGGCATTGTGGCGTTGACCCCGTACAGGGCGGGGGTCAGGGACCAGTATCCCGGCGCGAGGAGCAGCGAGGCGATGCCGAGGGCTGCTCCCGCGATCTTCCACCCTCTGAATCTGGAGCCCCGCCACAAGATTGCAGCGGAAAGGAGCACGGCGGCGGCCGACCCGAAGATTAGTGCGCCGCGAAGCGCCGGATAATCCCAAACGATTCTATATTGCAATGCCAAGTCAACGAGAATGACCGCCGGCAAATACCAGCGACGCCGTCCGCCCGCCCGGAAGTCGCGCCACAGGGTGGTTAATCCGGCACCCGTCAGGGCGGCGATACCGGGTGCCAAGGTGATCAAGTAATACGGATGGAAAAACGTTGCGGCACTGAAAAACGCGATCATCGGCAATAACCATGCCGTCCAATACAGGGCCGCTGTCTCCCGGCGACGGAGCGGCCGGCGCCAGCGAACGCCCCGGAGCAACCGGATGGCCGACAGAAGCGCGATGGGCAAAAGCCAAGCGATTTGGCCGCTGAGCGATGGCTCAAACAGACGAAACAGTCCCGGTGTTCCAGTCCCGAACATTCCTCCGCCGGGCGGATTGCCACCGAGGCCGCCGCCCTGCGGCACGAAGCCCGTCCGGGGATCCCCAAACCCGGAAGACGGCGGTCCACCCGGGGCCATTCTCCCGCCCGGGCCGGCAAACCCATTTGCCCCCATGAACGGGCCCTGGGCCCAGTTGCGCCCATCCTGACCAACGGCGCCCGGGTTGCGTTGACGTTGCGCAAATTGATCCCCGCTCGATTGATTCCAAGGCGCTGCTCCCCCCGGATGCATGCCCCCCCTGGGGCCGCCGGTCAATCGCTGGATGCCGTTGTACCCGAAAATGAGCTCCATCACGCTGTTGGTCTGGGAACTCCCCACATAGGGCCGCTGGTCCGCGGGGGTCAAATCCACCACCACCGCCCAGGAAAACGAAACGGCGAGCAGAACCGCCGTCATTCCCGCGAGATGGACAAGCTTCTTCTTCCAATCCATCTTTGCGGCCACGGCGTACACGAAATAGATGGCGGGAAGAATGAGATAAGCCTCCAGCATTTTCACATTGAAACCAATGCCCTCCGCCAGGGCGACCCCCAACAACCAGCGCCATTTTTTCGTTTCCAGAGCCCTGAACAGGCACCAGGTCGCCAGCAACATCACAAAGACGAGAGTACCGTCCACTTGGTTTGTCCGTTCCACGGCGACGGCGATCGGGGTGAGCGCCATCACGGCGGCGGCGATGAGCCCCGCAGCAATTCCGAAATATCTCCGGACCAGCGCATACAGGATTGCCACTGAACCGACGCCCGCCAGGGCCTGGGGAAGCATCAGGGCCCATCCGTGAAAGCCGAACACCCATGCAAACAGGACCTGGATCCAGAAACCTACCGGGGGCTTGTCAATGGTGATAAATCCGCCCGGATCAAAGGAATTGAAAAAGAAGTTGTGCCAGTTCAGAAGCATGCTTTTGACCGCCGCGGCGTAGTATTCGTTTCCGTAGCCCTGGCGGTTCAGTCCATAGATGTTCAGGATGGCCGATAAGGCCAATATTCCCAAAAGGACGGTGTGATGTCCTTTCCATTTAAAGCGTTTCACACGAGTTCCTCCCGTCCACTGTACCGGCTGTTGGTCCGTGCGACTTTTCCTTCACTTTTCACCTGCTGCGCGCTGCCATTTCCAGGCCGAGTTCACGATTTCACGCAGGCCCCTCACGAAGGGAATTTGCCCCGCCGGTTTCCCTACGGGGCCTTCGCTTCTGTGTCGCTCGGGAAGAGGTTCGCCCGTTCAAACCCCGTTTTCTTCGCTTTGCGGGGTGAACTTTCTCCTTCTTTCCGCCCTGAGAATCTTCAGCGAGAGATAAATGCCGGTTCCGGACAACAATATCATCGCCACGGCCACGAGGTCGGTCAGCCATGAAACGTTGACATTGCCGATGCGGCCCACGTGCAGGCCGCGAATAATCCCCATGATTCCAAAGTTCTCTCGGTCTCGCTGGAACGTCCCGCTTTCTCGGGGAGGAATAACCCCGTTCCCTTGTACGGCTCTTTCTATGTTTTGGGTATTCACGGCCGAACCTCCGCTGTCACCGAATCGTTGTTCGATAGGGGGATTCCCACCGATTAATCGGGGTTCCATCAAGAGAAGCCCTGTCAGCGCCTCCAGGAATATGAACAGCGAAGAGATAAGCCCGATCCACAAATGAATTCTGCGAACCCGCTTCAAAGACTCCAACTCCTTTCTCCACGGCAAGGGTATTTCACGGCCCTATCGGGGCACTCTGTGAGCCGGACATTGCGGTTTCATTCTAGCGCCATACTTTGATGGCACGGTGGAGAAGGTTTGGAGAAATCGTTGAGATTCCGCTGCTGAGAAAGGAGTTTGGCAGCGGTGTCGGGTGAGAAGTTGGGCCGGGGCAGGGATAAATTTATACTGATTATAATTTAAGATTGACTTGTATAAGATAATCTGTTAATCTAAGTCCATCATGATCCCAACATTTTTTAAGGAGGAGATGGAGTTGACAATGTCGTTGATAGAAAAGCCCGCACCGGATTTCAACATGGAAACGGCCCTCGGAAACGGGAGGGACTTCGGGAAAGTGGCCCTGTCCGATTACAGGGGAAGATGGTTGGTATTTTTCTTCTATCCCCTTGATTTTACCTTTGTTTGTCCCACGGAGATCACTGCGCTGAATGATGCCCACGAACAATTCGCGGCATTGGACACGCAAGTGTTGGGGGCCAGCATCGACAGTAAATATTCCCATGCGGCGTGGATCAACACCCCTCGGGAGCACGGCGGGCTCGGGCCCCTGCACTTTCCTCTCGCCTCTGACATCACCAAACAGGTGAGCCGCAATTACGGTGTTCTCATAGAAGAAGAAGGGGTGGCCTTGCGCGGGCTGTTCATCATCGATCCGGAAGGAATCGTGAAATACCAGGTGGTTCACCACAACAATGTGGGGCGCAGCGTGGAAGAAACTCTTCGGGTGTTGCAGGCGCTGCAATCCGGGGGATTGTGCGCGGCCAATTGGAATCCGGGAGACCCGTTGCTGTAATTGGGAGGGAGAACACGGATGTCCACGGAGGTTATCGTATACACGAGCACGGGGTGCCCCTACTGCCACAGGGTCAAGGAGCAGCTCTCAGAATGGGACATTCCCTTTGAAGAGAGGAATGTCTCCAAAGTCAAGGAATATTTTGATGAATTGAGAGCCAAAAAGATTTTCGGTACCCCCGCCACCCTGATCAACGGCAAACTCATTCTCGGGTTTCAACCGGAAAAAATGCGCAAAGCTTTGGGGTTGGAGCAACAGGCGGTGGCGGACGCCGGGCAACATGAGGAAAAAACGGAGAATCAGGTAGGAGCCGGACCGGAGAAATCGGTGCCGCCGGAGGATATTTTTCAGCCCGTCACTTTGGAGATATTGAACGAAGTGTATGATTTCGTCTCCATCGGCGGCGGCCCGGCCGGCAGTTCGGCCGCGGTGTATGCGGCCAGAGGCCGGTTGAAAACCCTGGTCATCGACAAAGCTCCCGCGTCCGGCACCCTGGCTTTGACTCACAAGATTGCCAACTATCCCGGGGTCCGCAAAACGATGACCGGTTGGGAACTGCTTGCGGAGATGCAACTTCAGGCCAAAGACTTCGGGGCCACCTTTGTGCGCACCCAGGTTTTGTCAGTGGATTTTTCCAATCCGAATGAGAAGAAAGTCCACATTCCGGAAGGGGTTATTCGCGCCAAAAGTGTGTTGATCGCCGTCGGCGCAAAAGCCCCTTCCGGCAAGATCAAAGGAGAAGAAGAATTTGTCGGCCGGGGGGTGAGCTATTGTTCCACGTGCGATGCGGCGTTTTTTGAAAACCGGGTGGTCGCCGTCGCCGGGGACAGTGAGGAAGCGGTGCGCGAGGCGGAAGTTCTGGCCAAATTCTGTAAAGAAGTCCGCTTGCTGATCCCGGGTTCAGAACTCAGGGGGGAAGTGGACCTGTCGGGATTGGAAAAGAGGCCAAACGTACGCCTTTACAAGAGGTACCGCATCAAGGAGATAATGGGAGACCATGCGGTGGAGCGCATTGTTGTGCTGGACGGCGAACGGCGGGAACAAACGTGGGAAGTGGACGGGGTTTTCCTGTATCTGGCCGGCATGAAACCCGGGACGGATTTTCTGATGGACCAAGTTGAGCGGGATGAGGAAGGGTATGTGGTTGTGGACGAACAGTTGAGAACGAACGTCCCGGGCGTGTTTGCCGGCGGCGACGCCCGCCGCACCCCCGCCAAGCAGGCGGTGGTTTCGGCCGCCGACGGGTGCGTGGCCGCTTTGGGAGCGGACCAGTTTGTCAACGGGAGGGACAAAATTCGGGTTCAGTACAGTTAAATGCGGGTTGCCCGGACACCTGATCATGCCGCTCCCCCGGTTCACGGATCCCGGGGGAGCACTCGTTCCATGTCTCCACCGCTTCTTCCCCGGTGCAGACAACCGAATCACGGAGGAGGTCCGCCATGCAGGGGCTGAGGTGGCTTCTGTTCCAAAAGCGGTTCGGGTATAATGGGCTCCGTACTCGGCCGTTGCCGACTCTCTGGAAGGAACGTGCGCCGGGCATAATCGCGCAATGATCGTACGGAGGGGCCGGCGCCGGGTGTCGGCGGGTCTATGCCGGCGCGCTCGAAGGAGGTTGGACAGGAATTGTTGAAGCCAGTGCGGAAAGCCGTCATTCCTGCGGCGGGTTTGGGGACCCGGCTGTTGCCGGCGACCAAAGCGCAGCCGAAAGAGATGCTGCCGATCGTGGACAAGCCTGCGATTCAGTATATCGTCGAAGAGGCGGTGGCGGCGGGGATCGAGGACATCATCATCATCACCGGGAGGAACAAGCGGGCCATTGAGGATCATTTTGATCGCAATATCGAGCTGGAGATGGAACTCGAGGCCAAGGGGGATGAGAAAGCCCTGGAGGAGGTCCGGCGGATCGCGGAACTGGCGGACGTATATTACATTCGCCAGAAGCAGCCCCGGGGATTGGGACATGCGGTGGCCTGCGCCCGGAGTTTTGTCGGAGATGAGCCTTTCGCGGTGCTTCTCGGGGATGACGTGATGTTTGCTGAGCGGCCCTGTATCGCCCAGCTCATCGACCTTTATGAGGAGACCGGTGGGACGGTGGTCGGGGTCCAGGAGGTTCCGCCTGCCGAGGTCAGCCGGTACGGGATTGTGGATCCCGACGGGCCGGGGCCAAAGGGGAGGGGCCATCGTGCGAAAGCTTTGGTGGAGAAGCCGGCGGTGGAAGAAGCCCCTTCGAATCTCGCCATCATGGGACGGTATGTTATCACCCCGGAGATTTTTTCGATTCTCCATGAGCTGCCGCCGGGAAAAGGGAACGAGATCCAGTTGACGGACGGCCTGAACGTCCTGTGCCGAACGCAAGGGGTCTGGGCGATGCCTTTTGAGGGGCGCCGGTTCGACATCGGCAATCCCATGGGTCTGCTCCGCGCCTCTGTGGAGGTGGCTCTGCTGCGGGAGGACCTGCGGGATGAGTTTGCCAGGTTTTTAACTGACGTTGTGGGGATGCAACAATCTGCAGCCGCGGCGATACCGGCCGATGGGAAGCGGTGATTGTTTCTCCATTCATATTGCCGGCCGGACCGTGGCCCGAGGTTGCAAGAATGATGCTCAAGATGATAATTCTCACGGGCCTCCAAACGGGCATTGTGCCGAAAGGCCGGCCGGAACAAAAGAGTGGGGCATACAGCGGCAACCGGTTTTGATCCGCCATTCAGTGCCGGAGCCCCGGCTATCAATTAGAGGAAAGCGCCCGTTGCCAGATTTCCAGGGTCCGTTCTCCGGTGATCACCTGAGGTTTTCCGCCGCTCGGGAAGTAGAGGGTCGGGTATTGGTGCAGAACCCGGGACCGCACGTTGTTGTCCAGGAGATAGTAGATGCTGGGAAAATGAACTCCCAGGGCCGTCTCTTCCTGCTCGGTCAACGATACGGCCTCTTTCAGGGTGGTGCCGGGAACGAATCCGGTGGAGACGATGATCGGCTGCCGGACGGTGTCCCGATGCTGGTACAGCAATACGAGGGTGCGCTGGCAGTGGGGACACCAATAGGCCTGGAACAAAACGGGTAGCTTGGTGAGATCGAGAGTCATCTCTTTTCCGTCGGCGGACAGGACGGTCACTCGGTCGACGGGGGCTGGGCTCGGCTGAAAATCAGGGCTCGGGGTGATGACGTTTTGCTGCAGTTTATTCTCAAAGGGTGGATTGGAGGCCGGCGGATTGGGTACAGGTCCTTGGCCAGGTCTGGGTCCTTGATAAGGCGGCGATGCCGCAGGTCCACAGCCTATCAAAAGGGTCACCGAGGCGACGGCGACCGCAGCCCATTTTAAGGGACGAAAAAAGGCCTTCAACAAATGAGCGGCACTTGGTGTCATTTGCATGACGAATCCCCTTCCCGGATGTTTGGATGGCAGTGCCATTATAGCATGTTCGAAGCAGTGGGAGGCAGACGGAAGCTGCGCATGCGGGGAAGGATCCGGGAGCCGGGCTCGTGTGGAGACGAAGGCCGTGCTTCTGTGGAAATGAAATGGGGCGGTATGTGAGCCGCCGGAGATTTTTGCGATCCTCCGACGATCTTCCGCCAGGAAAGGGCAATGAGATTCAGCTCACGGATGGGCTGAATGTCCCGTGCGATCGCCCAAAATTCCGCTGATTAGTCCGAATCCCGCGATCATTGGGAAAAACTCAAAATAGGGTGCCAAGTGAATCCCAATTTGGAAGGGCATAGTCCAGGAAAACGTGATGGCCATTGGCAGATAGAGTGACAAGAGGGTGAACGGGAGAAACACCATGGCCAGGATGGCCCAATTGAGGTGGAAGGTCCAGTTTCGAATGTAAAAGAGCCGCCCCAGTGTCTGTTTTCAACATCCGTCCCTCCCTGTGATTCGTAGGATCCACCTGTGAACCGTTGTTGTTGTATGTGGACTCATCATATCACAATTTCCGTTGTCTAAATACTCGTTTGAGCCCTTGGGAGGCCTGAGGGGCACCCGCCCGTCCCAAGGTCTTTTTGTGCTTGATTCGGGCGGGCCTCGGGTATACAATGGAACTGGAACATACGTTTGTACGTGGAGGTGGCCATGCGTCCCACTGCGCTGATTCGCAGGATGTTGCAGATCGAATACCTTCAGAAGGAACTGACCCGGGAGATGAGGGCGGTCAAACAGGAGTTGCGGGACCGGGGGGTGACGGTCATCGAGGTGGAGAACCGTCCCCTGGATGTCCGCGTGCACTATAAAGTGAACGAGCGTCACCAGGAAGCGCTGTTCATGACGCCCATGCTCTATGCCGAGGTGGAAGGGGGATTGCGCAGATGGTTGGGCGAGATCCCGGAGTGACTTGGGTGTATGGCTTGGTGGACATGCAAAGTTTCTATGCCTCGGTGGAGGCGGCGAGCCGACCGGAGTTTGCCGGACATCGCCGGGAAGATGACGATAAGACAGATCCCCTTTTGATTGTGGCCGGCGATCCTGAACGCCGCTCTGGGATCGTGCTTGCGGCGACACCTCCGGCGAAAGCGGCGGGGGTGTCCACCGCCATGAACCTGGGCGAGGCTCTGAGGATGTGCCCAAAGGCCGTGGTGGTCAAGCCGCGGATGCGGTTGTATCTGGAGACGAGCGTTCGAATTCATCATACGATCCGGCAGATGTTCCCCCTTCACGAGCCCTTTAGCGTGGATGAAGCGTTCTTTGCCTTACCCTACCCCTCCGCCCTGTTTCCGGACCCCATCGCGGCGTCGGGGAGACTCAAAGAAACGATTTGGGACCTGTTTCGCATCCGATGTCGCGTGGGTTTGGCGCCGAATAAGTGGATGGCGAAGATGGCCAATCGAGCGGCGAAGAAGGAGCCGAGCGGAGTGGTGTGGTGGACGGAGAAAGATGTGTCCTCCCGGCTGCATTCCCTGTCCGTGTATGAGATGTGGGGGTTGAAGCGTCGGGCGGAAATCTTGGACCGTGAGTTTGGCGCGACGACCATCGGGGACGTGGCGGCGATTCCGGAATCGCGTTTGCGGCGGCGATTCGGGGTGTGGGGAACGATCATTCACCGGTGGAGTCACGGCCTGGATGATTCCCCCATTGACCCGGATGCCTTTGCTGCTCCGAACAAGGGATTCAGTCACCGGATCACCCTGCCCAGGGATTTTTCTGAACGCGAGGACATCGCGGTGGTGATTCTGGAGTTGTTGGACGAGGTGTGCGCCCGGTTGCGGAGCGTCCGGCAGAAGGGCCGGCGGGTGGGTCTCAGCCTCACATACGCCAGGTTCGAGGGTGGTTTCAGCCGGACGAAGACGCTGGGCCGTGCTTTCAATGCGGCTGAGGACTTTTATCCTCATGTGATTCAATTGTTGGATCGCTGGTGGGACGGGTCCGGGGTGCGGGCCGTCAGTGTGGGGGTGGATCTGCTGGAGCCCGAGTCGGATACGATGCAACTTTCGCTGTTTAAGGACGTGGCGAAACGAAGGCGGCTGTCCGAGGCCTATGACCAAGTTCGCGCCCGGTTCGGAGAGACGAGTATCATGCGGGCGGCGAGTCTGTTGCCGGCAGGCCAACTGCGGGACCGCAGCCAAAAGATCGGCGGACATTTTATGTAAATAAAGGAAGGGTGCCGAGTGCGGATCACGGAAGGGAATCTTTTTGCGGCGATGAGGCTGACGCTGCCCGAGCATCGGGAGATGGCGGAACGGCTGGAGCGGGAAGCCAGCCGGCGTCGGGCGCCGGAGTGGACCGAGGATCGGTGGTCGGAGATCGAATATGTCCTGGGGGAGGCCGTGGGGACGGGAAGCCGGGTCAGGATCTCGCTGTTTGGGCCCTATGAAGATGAGGTGTGGGAGGGGGTTCCGGTTTTGCGAAATGGCCGGGTGTATCTGGAGGCAGGGGACGGCGCGGGGAGGAGGGCCGTGCCGCTTGAGCGGGTTGTGGCGATTGAAAAGTTGGGGATGGCCGGGCGGGAGCCGTCGCGTGCGGAATAGTGCGGTCAGGATGGTCGAGGGGATCGGTTGTGGTTGCGGCAGCGGTTGTTCGGGTAGTGAGGATGGTTCGGGCTTGGGGAAAAGGCGGGCTGGAAGAATATGACCTGTCGAAATGGGGAGGGGGTGTTTGTCCATCTTTTGCGGAACTCGCTGTCCACTGGGAGCGGACAGATGGAGACTGTTAGGGACTTGTGCCTTCGGGAGGATTCGGGTTGGTCCGGCCGGGCCTTTTGGATGGAACGGCGAAGGATCAGAGGCTATAATGAAAGGAGAAGGGGCGGGGGTGAGCCGGGTGGAGCTGTTGAGCCCCAAGGTCGACTTCGTTTTTAAGCGGATTTTTGGCACCGAGGAAAACAAAGATGTCCTGGCGCATTTTTTGAATTCTGTGTTTGAAGATTCGGGCGAACCGCTGATCGCCGATGTGGAGATCCTCAATCCGTTTTTGGAAAAAGAAGCGCTGTCGGACAAGTTGGCGGTGCTGGACGTGAAAGCCCGGACGGGAGAGCGGGACGCTGATCAACGTCGAGGTCCAGTTGTGGAACCACCAGGATATGGAAAAACGAACACTGTACTACTGGGCGAAGCTGTTCCAGAGCCAACTGAAGGAAGGCGACAGTTACTATGCGTTGCAGAAGGCTGTGACAATCAATGTGGTGGATTTTCGGTACATCGAGACGGAGGTTAGAAACAGCTTCTTTTCTTTTAACAATTATCCAAAACAGGCGTTGTCAACCAACATTATCTGATATAAGCTAATATCAGGTGATGTTTTATGAAACTTTACACAGTGAGCGAATTCGCCGAAAAAATTGGGGTCAGCGTATCGACCTTGCGTGCCTGGGACAAAGAAGGCAAATTGGTCGCCCTGCGCACGCCTACCAATAAAAGAAGATACACGGAAGAAATGTTTTACCGCGCGCTGGGAATAAAGAACCGCCAGGAACCCCAAAAAATCGTATTATACGCCCGGGTATCGTCCTCAGGGCAAAAGCCCGATCTGGAAAACCAGTTGCATTATCTGAAGGAATTCGCCGCCGGCAAAGGGCTGGCTGTGGACGAAATACTTTCCGACGTCGGCTCCGCCCTCAATTACAAGCGCAAGAATTTCCTGAAGTTGTGCGGGATGGTCACCCGGGGAGAAGTCAAAACAGTCATCGTCGCCCATAAAGACCGGCTGGTGCGGTTTGGATTCGACTTCTTCGAGGAATTGTTCGCCAAATTCGGCTGCGAAATCCTCGTGGTCAACAAAGCCGAAGACATGTCCCCAGCCCAGGAGTTGACCAAAGACCTGATCAGCATCGTCCAGCATTTCGCGGCACGGCTGTACGGCCAGAGGACCTATAAAGCCCGCAAGTTGACCAAAACGGTGAGGGAGGCGTTAGCCAGTGCAACAGACGGTCAAGCAGAAAAGTCTGCCGCTGAACAAGGATAAGTGGATAAAAATCGCACAAACAGCAGAAGCCTACGCCCGCCAGAAGGACGCCTTTCTGGTTAAATACGGGCACGTCCAATACCTGCATCACTTAGGCGCAAAGCGCAGACTGCGGGACGAGCTGGTTGCAGCCGGTTTCACCAGCCCTTTCGGGCTACAGGCCCGCCAGTGGAAGCTGGCTTTGGACGACGCCCTGTTCACCCTGGAGAGGCAGTGGGAGGCCGCCATCGTCGGGGTCAAAGAGCGGCTTTACCGTCATGAAGGCCTGTCTAACGAAGAAAAGCACTACGCCTTCTGGCTTTTATATAGAGATGAAAAGCGCGGCCGGGATTGGAAGAGGCTCCAGGCGATTTTCACTAATGAAGACGTGGTTAATCAAAAAATAAGTTTGGACTCAGGGGGCCGTGCCAAGGTGAGAAATGATCTGAAGCGCGCCTTTCGCCGCATCTTAGGCACAAGGCCCCGCGTCAAAAAAGCCCGCAGTTTCGTGGTAGACCAGCAAATGTACAGGGTATTTAACACGGGAAAGCGGCAGTATATCGCCGTAGCGACATTAACCCCCGGCGAAAGGGCGGTCATACCCTTGACTGGGATACACGCCATGCGAGGCAACCTGCGGGTAGTCCTCTTGCCGGACGAACAAGCGGTGGAAATCCACCTGAGCAGGGAACCCCGAATCCGCCCGTCCGGCGAGGAAGAAGCCGGCATCGACCTGGGCGTGACGGAAGTATTTACCGATGATACTGGCAAAAAGTACCGGCCCGAGTACGGCGAAGCCCTGCAGGAGATGTCCGACCATATTTTGGACAAGAGCCGGAAACGCGGAAAACTCTGGGCCTTGCGCCGGAAATTCCTGGAGCAAGATCCCAACAAAGCCCGGCGGATTCTAAGGCACAACCTGGGCCTGATCAAGCAGACGAAAAGGAATAAAAGATACCGGGCCAGGTGCGAAAACGAAATCAACCGGGCGTTTAACGAACTCTACAAAGAACGCCGGCCGCAGATCATCGCTTACGAAGACCTCGCCCACCTGCGCGGCAAAGCCAAAAGCAAAGGCCTCTCCCGCAAGGTGAGCGGCTGGCAGCGAAACATCATCAAGGAGCGCCGGGAATACAAGAACTACGTCTACTCCGTCACCGACCCCGGAGCGCAAAACGCGGCCTATTCCAGCCAGGAGTGCCCGCAGTGCGGGTGGGTTGACGCCAAGAATCGCAATGGTGACATTTTCAAATGCCGCCAATGCGGTTTTACTGCCGATGCTGACCAGGTAGCAGCCATGAACCTGAAAAAAAGGCTGCATGACGAAGAGATAACCCGTTACACCCCGTATAAAAGAGTGAAAGAAATATTGCTCCAGCGTTATTATCAACAGGCCAATTAACCTTTTAGTCTCCCGGGATGTTCCCGGGAAAGGGCGGGGATTGGCCCGGGCGGGAGAAAGCTCCGGCGGAACGTGCGGCCGGCTGGCTTCTGAGCTGCACGTGAAGCGGGCTTTGACGATGAGGTTTCCCCTCCGGGAAGCTGAGCGCCGCCGGGTAGCTAGGGCTGAGATGCACGGCAAACGGCATTTTGGCTGGCCAAATCGTCCCTGTCCTTCAGGTGGGAGCCTGATGGCGATAAGACCACCCCGCCGTTTGGAAGCGTCGTGGAGCTGGAAGAAGACGGTGGCCTCCGGATGCCGGATGACGCTCCTCGACTTTACGGCGTGACTGTTTCGGGCGGGACTCCAGACGCTCGGCTCCGCTTTTCCGCCAGCCGGAAAGCCGGGGTTAAAGCCAGCCTCTCGGAGAGCGTAAACTCCTTTTGCTGTCAACTTTATGATTGGTTGATAGAAGTTGATAGTAAAATTGAAACAGGCGTATCACTCGACGTTTCACTTGCGGGAAGACAAGACGGGGTTGCTGTTGACCGACTTGGCGGAGATACACTTTGTGGAGTTGCCGAAGTTGAAAGAGCAGTCCCTCGGGACGGAGAGGCGGCTCGTGAAGTGGATGTTGTTTTTGACAGCGAAAACGAGAGAACAATTGGAGGTGTTGGTGATGGGAGATCCGGTGATGCGCAAGGCGCTGACGACGTTGGAGTTTTTAAGTCAGGACGAAGAGACGCGGCGGCTGTATGAGGAGCGGATGAAAGGGTTGCAGACGTATATGGCGGATATCGAGGGAGCGAGACGGGAAGGCCGAGAGGAAGGCCGGGAGGAAGGTAGGAAGGAGGGCCGGGAGGAAGGGCATCGGGAGGCGCGGCGGGAGATAGCTCGGGCGATGCTGGAGGCGGGGGACAATGTGGAGAAGGTGGTCAGGTTGACGAAGCTGCCCCGGGAACAGGTCGAGGCAATTCAAAGGGAGTTGGAAAGCGGCCGGTGATGCGTGCTGGGTACCGAGGAAGGTCAAGGGTCTGGAACACTCTGACGTGTCGGACGGGTTGCATGCCTCACCCGTGGCGGGCGTGGAGAGGCCCGGGCCGCGGCCACCCGTGGGATGCGGAAAATGTGGCCCCTGGCCCTCCCCAGGTCAGAGAAAGCCTTGGCCACCGGAGCCGGGTTGTTCAAACTGGATGAAGGCGCAATGCCGGTCAGCACCAACGACATGCCGATATAGAGCACCAGGGCAATGGCCAGGGAGAAAATCACGGCCCGGGGGAGGTCCTTCTGGGGATTTCGGGCTTCCTCCGCCGCCGTCGTCAAAGTGTCATAGCCGAAGACGGCAAAAAAGACCAGCGCCGCTCCCTTCACCACTCCGTCAAATCCAAAGGGAAGAAACGGATGCCAATTCGCCGGGTTGACATAAAACGCCCCGATAGCGATAACGAGTAGAATGATCGCCAATTTGATGCCCACCAGCAGGGAGTTAAACCGCGATCCCCACTGAATTCCGATGGTCAAGAACCCGGCGATGACCAGGTTGATGAGCGCCGCCAGGAGGTCGAAAACGTGGCCCGGTCCCGTACCGGGGGCCCCCTGGGCCCAGGTGGGAAGTGTCCATCCCAGCTCGTGAAGAACGGACGAAAGATACCCTGACCAACCGATGGCCACCACGGCAACCACCAGTGTGTACTCCAAAAGCAAGTCCCAACCGATGATCCAGGCCAAAAGCTCTCCCAACACCGCGTAGCTGTACGTGTACGCGCTGCCCGCCACGGGGATCATCCCGGCAAATTCGGCATAACAGAGGGCTGCGGCGGCACTGGCCAACCCGGCGATCACGAAAGATAACAGCACCCCGGGGCCCGCCTGGGTTGCCGCGGCGATCCCCGTCAATACGAAAATACCCACACCGATGATGCCGCCGAGTCCGATGGCGGTGAGAGACCATGGCCCCAACACCCGTTTGAGCCCCGTGTCAGAGAGAGCGTGTTCCGACAACTGGTCGATCGGTTTTTTTCGCGTGAGAACAGACAACGACTCGCCCCCCTTTGTTTATCTCAGTGACTTCGGTTCGCCCCGGTTGGCCTGTCTCCGGTGGGCCCGGATGAGAGGAGGTCCTGCGACGGCGATCAGGCCCAACTCCAGGCAGCGGTACGGGGAGCCGGTCGGCAGCATGGCCCGGGCGGCGGTACGGTGACCTGGAGCGGTACGGGGACCCGGGGCCGTACCGGGACCCGGGACGGCACGGGGAGGCTGAAGCCGCTTCCCGACGCCCGTCCGCAGTCCTCGCACACTCCTCCCCCGTCGCGGCACCCAGTATATCAACCTTTCCGAGCCTCCTTCAACCGGCTACAGCACCTCCGAGACCGCTTTCGCCTGGGTGAAGAGGAGCAGATAATCCGGCCCGCCCGCCTTCGAATCGGTCCCGGACATGTTGAATCCCCCGAACGGATGCACCCCCACCAGCGCCCCGGTGCATTTGCGGTTGATGTAGAGGTTGCCGCAGAACATGTGCTCCCGCACATATTCCACCCGATCCCGGCGGCGGGTGTACAATGAACCGGTCAAGCCGTATTCCGTATCATTGAAAATCTCCACGGCCTCCTCAAAGTTCTCCGCGGGGATCACCGCCAGCACCGGCCCGAAAATTTCCTCCTGGGCGATCCGGGCTTTGGGGTGGACCTCGGCGAAAATCGTCGGTTGCAAATAGAATCCCGGCCCTTCCGCCGGCCCGCCCCCGGCCACCAGACGCCCCTCCTCCCGGCCGATCTCCATATAATGCAATATCTTCCGATACGCGGACTCGTCAATCACCGGACCCATCGGGGCGTTGTCCGCGGGCTTTCCCACCGTCCACTGCTTAACGCCTTCCCGCAGCCGCTCCACCACCTCGTCGTAGACCGACCGCACCACGATCGCCCGGGAACCGGCCGAGCATTTTTGCCCCTGAAAACCAAAGGCCGACGTGAGAATCCCCTGCACCGCCGCAGCCAGATCCGCCGTTTCGTCCACGATGATCCCGTCCTTGCCCCCCATCTCGGCCACCACCCGCTTGATCCACCGGCACCCGGGAGCCGGAGTTGCCGCCCGCTGCACGATCCGCAGCCCGACCTCTTTGGACCCGGTAAAATTCACGAACCGCACGCCGGGATGGTCCACCAGGGCATCCCCCACCGCGCCGCCCGGGCCGGGCAGATATTGCACCACACCCGCCGGAACCCCGATCTCCTCCAGCAGCTCCACCCATTTGGCCGCCACCACCGGCGCCTGGCTGGAGGGTTTGATGATCACCGGATTTCCCGTCACCAAAGCGGCCGAGCTCATCCCCACCAGGATGGCCACGGGAAAATTCCACGGGGCGATGATGGCGCCAACGCCGAGGGGAATGTAGGTCATGCGGTTGTCCTCGCCGGGGTACGGCACAAGGGACGCGCCCTTCCCCAGGCGGATGGCCTCCCGGCCGTAATACTCCAGAAAATCAATCGCCTCGGCCACATCGGCATCCGCTTCGGCCCAGTTTTTGCCCACCTCGTACACCATCCAGGCGGCGAATTCGAATTTTCGCCGTCTCAGGGCGGCCGCCGCCTGAAACAGATAGCCCGCCCGCGCCTCCGCGGGCAGCCGCGCCCACTCCGGGAACGCCTTCCACCCCGCCTCCACCGCCTTGTCCACGTGGCTGGCGTCCCCCGCCGCCACCTCTCCGATGACCTGGTCGATTTGAGCGGGATTGACCGATGTGATGCGACTCGCCGTGTCGACGCGCCGGCCGTCCAAGACCAGCGGGTAATACTGTCCGAGCATTCCCTCGACTTGGGCCAAGGCCTCCTTCATCCGATTCCGAACGGCGGGGTCGTGAAAATTCGACAACGGTTCGTTCCGAAACTCGATCATCCCACATGCCTCCCCACGTTCTTGAGTACAAACCACACGTTGGCCGGCCGCTCGGCCAATCGCCGCATAAAATACGCGAACCAGTCCGTTCCATAGGGCACATAAATCCGTACGCGGTATCCCTGTTCCACCAGATCCCGCTGAAGGTCCGGCCGGATGCCGTACAGCATTTGAAACTCAAACCGGTCCCGGGGAATTCCCCATTGTTCGACCCGCTCCCGAGTGTGCCGAAGAATCTGCGGATCGTGGCTGGCCACCGCCGTGTAGCAGCCGCTTTGCAAATGCATGTCGATCAGCTTTTTCATGTTCTGGTCCACGTCCCGCTTGTCGGGGAACGCCACGGACGGGGGCTCGCGATACGCCCCTTTGACCAGCCGCACATTCGCCCCGAGGTCCTCCAACTCTCGAAGATCCTGTTCACTTCGGTAAAGATACGCCTGGATCACGATGCCCACGTGATCGTGGCGCCGGCGCATCTCCCGGAACAACTCCAACGTGGCGGGCAGGTGAGCCGAATCTTCCATGTCGATGCGCACGAACGTCCCGGCCTGTCCCGCCCGTTCGAGGATTTGCCCCACATGTTTTTCGGCGAGGGATCGGTCGATGTCGAGTCCCAGTTGGGTGAGTTTCACCGACAGGTGGGACCGCACTCCGGTGCGCTCGATCCCCTCCAGGGTGTCGAGACAAGCCCGGGCGGCCTCCGCCGCTTCGGCGGCATCGGACACCGACTCGCCGAGATGGTCCAGGGTCACCTCCAGTCCCCGATGGTTCAAATCCCGCACAACCTCCAGCGCTTTTTCGAGGGTTTCGCCGGCGACGAACCGGGCTGCGCCAAATCGCAACCCCCACCGCCTGGCCATGCGATTGGCGGAGGGACTCGCCGCCAACCAGTGAAACCCCTGCCTCATCCATTGCTCCATCTCCATGGCCCCCCCCTCACCCCGATCCTACGCAAATATCGTGCCACCCCCGACGGGGCCGGTGTCTTCTCGGTTTGAACAGATTTGTTCAAATTGAACACTTCTGTGCAGACACGGATTTGAACAGCCGAAGTTTTTTGCCTCCTCCTTTGTTTGCCCGGAAACCTATGCTAAGATGAGGTGGAGAAACGGAAAAATAATTCGGGCAACGGGAGAGAGGCGCATGGGCATTCTGTGGTGTTCCTGGGAAGAGCTGCGAACCAGAATGCGGCCGGTTTCGCCCGATACCGCGCTCCCCGATGCGAGCCTATCGGTGCATTCGGAAGAAGTGGATTTTGACGAGCTCGCCGAGGCCTGTCGGTCGGGGGAGCCCGTGGCGATTTATAAAGATGGGCAATGGGTGGGGGTTCTGGGCCCCCGGGAGTTCACCGAACTCCTTCTCGATCTGTGCCGGAGCCAGCGGGCATTTTTTGAACAGGTGCTGGACATTGTCCAAGAGGCGGTGACCGTGATCGATCGCCGGGGGGTGGTCCGGGGTTGGAGCCGGACGGCGGAGCAGATCTACGACATCCCGGCCCAGCGGATTCTCGGGCGGCCCATTGACCGGTTTTTCCAGCCCGAGGCCCTGGCGGTTCTGCGGCTTCTCAGGGATCCCAAACCTGTGCGACAGGTGTACCACGCTCCCCGGGAGAATACCCATGTGCTTCTTTCCGGCGGTCCGGCGATGGTGGACGGTCAGATGGCGGGGGCGGTGGCTTCGGAAAAGGATATCACCCAGTTGGTGCGGATGCACCAGGAGTTGCAGCGGACGTATCGCCAGTGGATGGCGGATCAACAGTTGCGGCACGGCGATCGCGATCCTTTTGACACGATCAAAGGGGGTTCGCCCCGGCTCCTGCACGCGATTCGTTTGGCCAAAAAGGTGGCGCCCACCGACGCTACGATTTTATTGCAGGGGGAGAGCGGGGTGGGGAAGGATCTGTTTGCCCAGGCGATCCACGCGGCGAGCCGGCGGAGTGCCGGCCCGTTTATCGCCCTGAACTGCGCCGCCATCCCGGGGCCCTTATTTGAGAGTGAATTGTTCGGTTATCAAGGGGGCGCCTTCACCGGCGCAGACCGGTCCGGGCGCCCGGGGAAGCTGGAGCTCGCCCACGGGGGGACGCTCTTTTTGGATGAGATCGGCGAACTGCCCGTGGAGCTTCAGGCGAAGTTCTTGAGGGTTCTCCAGGACCAGACCTTTTATCGCATCGGCGGCACGAGGCCGATTCAGGTGAACGCCCGAATCATCGCGGCGGGGAACCAGCCCCTGGAGGATCTGGTGGCCAAGGGCCGGTTTCGGGAAGACCTGTACTATCGGCTGAATGTAGTCCGGATCTTCATCCCGCCCCTAAGAGAGCGACTGGACGACATCCCGGTGTTGGTGGAGACATTTTTGCAAGATCTGTGTGCGGCCTATGGGCGGCCCGCCCCGCACCTCGAGCCAGAATTTCTGGTTGCGTTGATGCGCCATCCGTGGTCCGGCAATGTCAGGGAGTTGCGAAACGTGTTGGAGCGCCTGGTGGTCACGGTGGAAGACGAATCGTGGAACAGCGGGCACCTGGCCATGCTCCTCCAGGCGGGTGGCCCGGAGGCGGGTCACCTGGTGGGGAGTCCCTCGGGGCCGACGGCCCCTCAGCGTTTGGGTCGTCCGGGTGCTGGACCGGGTACCGCGAGACCGGACGGGGAGTTGATTCTGGAGGCGCTGCGAAAGACGGGTGGGAACAAGGCGGCCGCGGCGAGGCTGCTCGGGATCTCCCGGGGAACGCTGTACAACCGCCTGCGGTCCCTGGGTCTCGACCCCCGAGCCTTCGATTCGGCGATGGGCCTGGGAAGGTGGAGGGGGTAGGGGCAGGAACATGAACAAGGTGGTTGAGATAACAAAGTTACCGAAGGAAGAGATTGAGGCGATCCAAAGGGAGTTGGAGGGCGATCGGTGAGGGCTGGCCATGCGTGGCATGGTCGGTAATAGGGTGAATAGAATACGCTGCGGAGCCTTTGGCAGTCCAGGGGCACATCGCAGCGTTTTTTGTTTCGTTCTGCACTTTTTGCGGTAATATAGCGGCAATCGGTGTTTTCCGTCTATAATGGAGAGAAAGGGGGCTGGCAGGGGTGTTTGAACCGCGGTTCTCGATTCCTCCAAAGATGGCAAAAAGGTTAATGGAAATCCAAGAGGCGAACACCGTCGTGGAATATTTGCCGCTTCCGGGCAATGTGTTGCAGGAAATGCAGCGGGAGTCGGCGATCAATCGAGTAATTTTGTCCACAAAGATCGAAGGCTCCAGACTGAGCGAACGACAAATGAGGAAGGCGCTGCAGGTTGGACAACGTTCCTCGGCGGAACAGGAAGTGGTCAACCTTTCGAAGGCTATGGATTTTCTCGATCGCTGTGCCGAACGCAGGCTGCCGATCACCGAGGAACTCATCAAACAGCTTCATGCGATCATTCGCGTCATCCCGGGCGGTAAAAGGCCGGCTCAAAGTGGGTATCGGACTGTGCAAAACAAGGTGGCCGACGAGCGTACCGGTGTCATCGTGTATTTGCCGCCGGAACCCCGGGATGTGCCCACCTTGATGGAAGACCTCGTGGCATGGGTGAATCGACCGGAGACCCAGGACATTCCGGCTCCGATTCAGGCGGGCATCTTTATGTGGCAATTTTTGACGATCCATCCGTATGCCGACGGCAATGGGCGGACGGCGCGGGCCTTAGCAACCTACCTTCTCAGGCAACACGATTTGTGGTTGAAAGGTCTTTTTGTTCTGGAATCCTATTATGACCGAAATTTGGAAATCTACTACAAAAACCTGCAGATGGGGCTGCCTCATAATTACTATTTTGGGCGAAATGATGCGGACCTGACGCCCTGGCTGGACTTTTTTATCGATGGGTTGGCGGAAGTGTTTCGAGAAGCCGCGGAGCTGGTCCGCAGTAAAAGTCTGTCGTTCATGGCGGTGGAGCCGGATCTGCTGCGGCGGTTGGATCCATCTCAGCGGGTGGTTTTTGCGCAAATGGCGTTCCGAACCCCCGTCTTGACCACGAGCGATCTTGCAAAATTGCTGAATTTGCGGGACCGGACGGTGCGGGAGAGGCTGAAACGGTGGATCGCCGAGGGCTTTCTCCGGCCGCGGGATGAACACGCCAAGCGCATTCGCTCTGTGGTCTTAACCGAGGGCTACGAAGAGCTGGCGCAAGCGGTTCGAGAGGATCCCGAGCGGTATCGCTATCTGTTGGGGGATTGATGCGGGACGAGGGAAGGAGGGGCCTGTGAAAACGTCCCGTGCTATACTATACTCAACCTCGATATGAGATGTGGCCGCATGTTTCGCAAGCGCCAACACCAGGTGTCGTTTGCAGATGCGGACAATTGGTTTGCCAAAACCCCTCCCAACTCCATCTGGCATCGTTTTTGCACTTGGGCGCAAGGAGAATGGATGTGATTCGAGTGGATCGATACCTCTTTAAGCCGAACTGGGATCTTCTGGAACTGAACGCCCTGGAGATGGACCGCGGACTGGTTCATTTTTTTCGTTCTGTGTATGAACTGAGCGACCATGACGTTGTCGAGGTCGAGTTCGCCAACGGCAGGGGCGTTTCCCGAAAACTGAAAGTCAACATGGCGGACAGGCTGCTTCAGGGGCGGGGCATCAAGGGCTTGTTTACCCCGTACGAAGGGGCGGACTACCTGTTCATCGAAGCCGGTCCGGATGGAACAATCCGGGTGTCCGATTGGTCCAGCGGCTCTGGTGAACTCGCGGCTTCTACGATCCAACCGGACGCCACCCAGCGGACGGCTGCCGTCCTGTCCGCTCTGAGCCGGATGAAGCGGCAGGAGCAGGTGTGGTTCGACCTGTACGAGGCGGCGAAACAGTTCGCCGTCACCCGCATGGACGACTTGATCTGCCTGCCCCACATTCGGGAACTGGAGCCCTTCGAGTATCAAATCAAGACCGTGCAATCGGTCATTCACCAGTTCAAAGGCCGGGCGCTGCTTTGTGACGAGGTGGGACTGGGCAAAACCGTCGAGGCGGGGATCTGCATGATGGAATATATCATGCGGGGATTGGCGAAGAAGATTCTCATCCTGGTCCCTCCTTCTCTGATCAACCAGTGGCATGAAGAAATGAAGCGCAAGTTTAACCAGGACTTCATC
>NZ_JAILZZ010000116.1:0-2181 GCF_023512215.1 Kyrpidia sp.
TGAACCTGTACAGGAAATGGACGAAGACATTCGTGTATCCCCGCAAAGGGGATGACCCAAAGCCAGAGGTTGCCTGAAGGAAAAATATCCCTCTGGCCTCGCGGGAGGCTAACCGCCTGGACGGGACAGGGATTCCTGCCTTTCGCGAGTGCCCGTGTGGTACGGGATGGTCCTGAGCTTCTCTCTTTGGGGGCCGGCTTGCCGCTCCTGGCTTGCCGGACGCGGGAGGAAGCACATGCCGAGAAGCGCGCCCACCCCGGGGGCGGCTCCCTTCCGGATGGAAGGAGACAAAGGTCAGGCCGACAGCGGTTTGTTGGATAGCTTTGATCAGACATTCCTGCAGCTGCTGATACCACTGGACGAAGGGAGCGCATGTGGTGATGAATAATCTGTATGACTACGCCCATGGTCTGGCGAGAGCACTTCGGGAAAGCGAGTGGTACCGGAACCTGGAAGAAGCGCGGGATCGACTGCAGGCCGATCCTGAAGCCCGGCGGGATCGAGGTTTGCCGTCATCATGGAGATATTCAGCGGATTTTTGCAGAGGCCGTGAAGCCGGTGTTTGACTTGCCGAGCCCGGAGAATGACGGTGGACGCTGATGAACTCGGATGAAGATGGAGTCATCGGCGGCGTCCCCTTTGATAAACCATGTTCCCGATCCCATAAAGGACAAGTGCAGCGGCAACGGCCGGCGGAAGATCCTGTTGCCCTCCCGGCACAGGAAGGCCGGCTTGGAGCCGCGTGTCGACCAATGGGTCCTGCAACATCGCACGCACTCCCAGTAACGCAACAAAACCGGCCGCAACGATTTGCAACAGGGGTATCTGTTGCATGGTTCTGGTGATGATGGGTAGAAACGACGGGAGCAGCAATAAACTTAAACCCGTTCCAATCGCGATGGTCGCTAAGTCTTTGGATATGAGTGCCAATACCATCATGTTGTCGACGCTCAGGGCCAGGTCTGCCAGAACGACGGAAGAAAGAAGTTGCCACAAGGGCGGATCGCTTCCTCCCCGGGTGCCGGGGATATGGGTCATTTTGCACGCGATGCCGAGAACCATGCCGCCCAACGCCAGTTGCAAGCCCGGAACTTGGGGTAACCGGTGCAGTCCGGCGATCAGCCCGGTCCGGACGGCCGTCAGTGTGAACGTCGATATAACGGCAATGGCGACAAGGTGCGAGGAGCGCCGGACAATCCCGGCGACGACGATGATGTTGTCCACGCTCATGACAAGATTGACCATAAACACCTGTACAATGGTACGCATACCGGCCCACCCACGTCTAGTCGAGATTTTTCTGCACGCGGAACGAAATCAATCGTCGGGCTCCCGTTCCCACATGAACTTCGATAAAGGGTATGCGTATGTCAGTCCGATGAAGACCTTTCGTTCCGTGGGTCGTGATAAGATGGCGGTTAGTTCTTAAACGTGGGCGGTGTCGGCGGGGCCGAACCGATGAGCCGGGCGGACAAGCGGGGATGTCGCCTTAGTCGGGTTTCCCGGGAACATGAAAGCGGTTCAAAAAATGGAAAGCCGGTTCAGCAGGTCCCGCAAAGGGTCGATGATGGGTTGCGCCGGCACTTGCTCACTTTCTGACACGGTCTCGGCCGCCACCGACAAAACGGAACGATTGGTGTCGGAAGACTTCGGGTTTTCCGCAAGGACCGACACAAACAAGGAGAGGTGGCGGTGGAACTGAGCGCTGTTTCCAGTCTGACAATTTTCAACCGTGATGGAAAGTTTGTCGCCGACAGCCCGGAGATCGCAGACATGATCGGAAAGCGGCACAATAATTCTTTTGCGAGATATTGAGGGGAACGGCTACCGAGTCAACGATTTTCAACGGCAGCAACCGGAAATCGACATGATTGCAGCCTTGAAGGCGAAGTTTCTGAATTCCGCCACGAACCCTACATCTGCCTTGGGGATGGGCGGTGGCTCGGGCCCTGGGAAATTCCAACGCGTGGGTGGCTCCTTCTTCTTCGGTAAGAGGCGTCATTGTCTACACTCCTTAACTTCCTTCCATCTTCGCGGAAACGTAGAGTAATTGAGGGATCGTTACGAACGAATATCCTTGGTTCCGCAAGTAGGAGATGATCCCGGGTAACGCTTCCACCGTGTTATCCAAGCGTTCTCCGCGGCCACCGGCGCAGTGTTCCAGAATGATGCCGCCAGGGG
>NZ_JAILZZ010000056.1:0-16637 GCF_023512215.1 Kyrpidia sp.
ACGCTACCAACCAAATACCGTCCGGCGGTCTAAGAGGGGTCCGAATTTCTGTTTCCATTCCTCATAGGCACGCTACGAACACGGAGGTGAAAGTGCCGTAATGGACCTCTCCCGACGTTTCCATTCCTCATAGGCACGCTACGAACGATGTTGAACGAATTGCCGTCATACTTCGTTTTGGTCGGGTTTCCATTCCTCATAGGCACGCTACGAACATGCGACAAGATAACAATTCGGGCCAAACGGCGGAGTTTCCATTCCTCATAGGCACGCTACGAACGCAGGAAATAATTCCCGGCTGTCGGCTGGCGTTCTGGTTTCCATTCCTCATAGGCACGCTACGAACCGATGGAGCACCAAAAAATAGCCATCGAAACCCTGCGAAGTTTCCATTCCTCATAGGCACGCTACGAACGTGGAAACACTATTAGCGTAATGATGTTTCTCCAATATGGTTTCCATTCCTCATAGGCACGCTACGAACCCAGGCTGGCCCGGGGGGAATCGAAAACGTACACAAGTTTCCATTCCTCATAGGCACGCTACGAACCGTTGAAAATGATGCGTTTTAACATTTCCTCTTCTTTTCGTTTCCATTCCTCATAGGCACGCTACGAACGGGGGATCATCTTTGATGGTTTCATGGTATCACATCGGTTTCCATTCCTCATAGGCACGCTACGAACGCCTGAACCGGAACCCGAGCCAACGCCGCCACCGGGTTTCCATTCCTCATAGGCACGCTACGAACGAAAAACGCCGGAATGACGGGCTTTTTCGGATTCAACCGGTTTCCATTCCTCATAGGCACGCTACGAACAATCAGCCTGTACGTTTAAATACTTTCTAGCCAGCAATTGTTTCCATTCCTCATAGGCACGCTACGAACGATCTTCGCCAGTTTCTTGGCCTCCTGCTCGAAGAATTGTTTCCATTCCTCATAGGCACGCTACGAACGTCGATGGCCTCGATCACCTGCTCCTCTTTCCCGTTCTGTTTCCATTCCTCATAGGCACGCTACGAACCGTTGAAATCGGCCATTATGGCGTCACCCCGCGAAGTTTCCATTCCTCATAGGCACGCTACGAACTTTGCGATGTGGGCGCGGCGTATTTGTAGTTATAATTGTTTCCATTCCTCATAGGCACGCTACGAACTGCCTGGAACGTCGGCGAAAGACGCCGCGGATGCCATGAGTTTCCATTCCTCATAGGCACGCTACGAACGGCAGCATCTCTGTAGATGTGGGTTCCTCCCGTTTCGGAGTTTCCATTCCTCATAGGCACGCTACGAACTACGTGATCTGCGAAAGAAAGAACCTTCTGCCTTTCGGTTTCCATTCCTCATAGGCACGCTACGAACGGCCTGTGCAGTGCCCAGGGAGTGCCCGGGCTGGGGTTTCCATTCCTCATAGGCACGCTACGAACCCAGGTTATGGTTCATAAGCCAGGCGGTGCTCTCTGGTTTCCATTCCTCATAGGCACGCTACGAACTCCGCCAGAACGTGGCGGCCGGCGTGGTCCAGGTGACGCGTTTCCATTCCTCATAGGCACGCTACGAACGCGTGTTGCGGTTGCTCGGGAGGTGATTGCGGTGGAGGAGTTTCCATTCCTCATAGGCACGCTACGAACTTGGAGATGCGCTATCGTCTCCGATGGCCGATGAGAGTTTCCATTCCTCATAGGCACGCTACGAACAAGGAGGCCGTCTGACATGAGTGCAAACCTGGCATTGCTGTTTCCATTCCTCATAGGCACGCTACGAACGAACGCATAGCCAAAAAGGTCCTGATCTTCGTATTGGTTGGTTTCCATTCCTCATAGGCACGCTACGAACGATGGGGGTCGCCATTCCAAACTATAATGGACCCAAGAAACTGGACAACAAGAAGGGAGATTTTAAAGTAGGCCCATGCCGAGAAAAAAGTATGATACTGACTTCAAAACCAAAGTTGTCCTGGAAATTCTCAAAGAGGAAAAGACGTTATCTCAGTTGGCATCCGAGTACGGTGTTCACGTCAATCAACTCCGCCAGTGGCGGGATCTCGCCTTGGAAAACTGGCCACGAGCGTTTGAACCTGAGAATAAACAGCTGGCCAAAATTCGTTCAGAATATGAAGACAAGATCCAAGAATTGTATGCGGAGGTCGGTCGCCTGAGCACACAATTGTCTTGGTTGGAAAAAAAATCTCGCCTCGCTCAGTCGAGAGGACAGGCTGGCTCTCATCGACTTCCAAGAACGTGAACTCCCGCTCTCCGTTCAGGCCAAGCTTCTGGGCTTGAACCGTTCCAGCCTGTACTGGGGTAGAGGACGGATTCTCCCGCCGCTCTAAAAATGCGGGCAGGATTTCTCCCGGTCCTCTGCCCACGCCGTACACGAACAGTAATCGCATTTTGCCTTGATTGTGCGGGTAAAATTAACCCCGGGCCCGCCAAGGGCCCGGGAACCCCGGATTAGTCCGCATCGGTTTCTTGGGAAGCCGCCTCAATACCATCCATCACCAGTGCCCGGGGGCGCACGGCAAACTGGTAGTAAAGCCCACCGATCACCAGGACGACGGCCGCGAGCAGGGGCACGGAATAGTTGACGTACCACGGGCTGTCCGGAGACCGGGGCCAGCAGAGATTGATGATGGCGAAGATGCCCCAGCAGGCGGCGAGGAGGTGAACCGGCAGACTCCAGCTGCCGAGATTCCACGGGGATGTGTTGGATTTCCAGCCCCGGGCTTTGGCGATCAGGCCTCCCAGGGGGACGCTCAGGTAGGCCAGGTAGATCCCAACGACACAAACATTCACGATGTACGCCTCCGCCGAGGCCGACAGGCTGAGCAGAATCGTCACGGCGCCGCTGAAAATGAGGGCGGCCGCCGGCGTTTCGTAGGGTTGGGCCAAGTGAACCCAGAGCTTGGAGCCGGGGATTTTGCGGTCCCGACCCAGAGAAAACAGCAGTCGGGACACCGTGGCCTGAACCGCCGTGCCGCAGACAAAGATCGCCAGAGCGGCGATGATGATAAAGCCGTTGGCTACGGTGTCGCCCAGGTCACTCTGCAAAATATAGGTGAGCGGCACGTCGGATTTCATGGCTGTCTGGAGGTCTGGGATGCCCAGGATGAAGGCCAGCAGAGCGGCCGCCCCAATGACGAAGGTGAGGCCGAGGGCGGACAGGATCGCCTTCGGGACCGCGAGCCTCGGATGTTTCACCTCCTCCGCCAAACTGCCGGCAGAATCAAAACCATATAGCACCCACATCGAGGTGAGCATGGCGGCGAGAAACACCGGCAAGTAGCTGCCCCCTGCGCCCGTTCCCGCGGTTTCGAAGACAAAGGACACCGGGTGGTGGACACCTGCGGCAAAGAGAGCGCCGGCCAGGACGATCATGGCCACCACTTCCGCAAACATGCCGATGTTATTGATGATTGCGATCAGTCTCACGCCAAGGATGTTGATGATCGTCTGCAGGATGACCATGCCCGCCGTCACCGCCACCAACACCCCGTGGCTGGAGGCGGGCAATCCCAGCAATTGGGCGACATACGGAGCGCCGCCGAAATCCACCGCCGCCACCGTGGCCAACAACGCGACAAGATAGATCCACCCGGCGATCCATCCATAGCCTTCCCCAACCAAATGTTTTCCCCACTGGTAAATCGACCCGGCAATGGGATAGTGGGAGGCCACCTCAGCCATGGCCAGGGCCACCAGCAACTGACCGATGAACACGATGGGCCAACTCCAAATAAACGCCGGCCCTCCGGTGGTCAGGCCATATCCGAAGAGGCTGAAGATGCCGGTGGTGGCCGAGATAAAGGAAAAGGCGATGGCGAAATTGGAGAAAAGAGACAAATTGCGGCTCAGTTCCTGGCGATACCCGAGTTGTTCGAGATCTTTGGCGTCTTCATCCGACAGACTTGACGTCTGCAAACGGGTTTGGTCATTCAATTTTCCGTCACCTCCGCAAAAGGCTGGGGTATTTTTGTCGGTCCCTTTCGCCCGCCACCCAGTGAACTTTAGCAAAAATCATACCGAAACCAGGCGTAGTTTTCGGAATTAAAATAGGCGCGATTTAGGCTCGGTGTTCAGACGTGGCCGGGAAGCGGCATGCATTCGTGCATACCCTCCTTTCTGGATGATTCATATGTGGATTAAAGCCGGGGGATCCGTACGGCACAGTCTTTTAAGACAAATTGTCTTGGATCTGGGCGGACAGCCCTTGCTTTTGAGCGGACATTATGGTAAAGTGAAAACGAACAAATGTTTGAGAGTTGGTGTGGCAATGGGGCGTCGGACCCTGGAGCGAGTTGTGACGAAGCAAACGTTGAACCGGGTGCGGTCGGCGTACATGCCATTTTCGTGGTCGATCAATCCGTATCGGGGATGTTCCCACGGCTGTTCCTATTGTTATGCCCGGGCCACTCATACGTATCTGGGGATGGACGCCGATGATACGTTCCAGAGCCACATTCTTGTGAAGGAGAATGCCGCGGCGGCCTTGGATAGGCAGTTGGCCGAGATGGTGCGGAAGGGCGGGGAGAGGGCGCTTCGCGGATTAGGCCTGGTGACCGTGGGGACGGCCACTGACCCCTATCAGCCCGCCGAGGCCAAGATGAAGATCACCCGGGGCTGCCTGGAGGTTTTGGCGAAGTATGGCGTACCGTTCACGCTGACCACCCGGTCTCCGCTGATCCTTCGGGATCTCGATGTTTTGGTGAGGGCGAGGGTCCGGGCGATTCACATGAGCATCAACACCCTTGATCCGGTGTTGTGGCGCCGCTTGGAGCCGGAGAGCCCATCTCCCTTGAAGCGCCTGGAGGCGGTGGCAACTCTCGTGGGACAGGGAATCCGTGCGGGCATTTTCCTGGCACCGATCCTGCCGGGGCTCACCGATAGCGATGAAGTGATGGCATCGGTGTTGCGCGCGGCGAAGAAACATGACGCCCAGTTTGCAGTGGCCTCTATGTTGCGTTTGGCTCCAGATGTGAAACAATGGTATATGAGAACGATTCAGGCCCACTACCCGGAACTGGTTCCCTTATATGAGGAACTGTATCGGCGCACAAACCCGCCGGCAGCTTTTGCGGCGAAAACCTTGGCCCGGGCTCACGCCTGGATTCGCCGGATGGGGATCCCGTTTTACCGGGAGGCGGCGGAGAAAGACGGGATGAGATCTTCTCTGGCTGCGGATCAATCGGACGAGCCCGGGGGGTATGGCTCCGAAGGAATAGGGGAGGGCGGCGAAAAAACCACGGAATCGGTGCAACTTCAGCTCCACTTTTGAGAGTGACTCTCGATAGCGGGGCATCTCGGCGAATAGTGGCGGCATTCAGACGTAACCGGTGGGGAGCAGCTTGGCGTCGACAAAACGGGGCGTAGCGCCGGTTGACGGACATGGCCCGTTGTAGTACATATACGGTACGGGGGTATAGTTCTCACGTCGATAAGGAGGCGAGTGGCCGTGGCCACAGAGATAAAGGAACACGCGGCATCGGGCTCTGCGGAGAAGCGCCGGCCCGATCGGACGAAGGTTACTCTGGCCATTCAGGGGATGACCTGTGCGACCTGCGCCAATCGGATTGAAAAGGGGCTGAGTAAACTGCCGGGTATCGAGGAGGCATTTGTCAACCTCGCCCTGGAAAAGGCCACGGTGGAGTTCGATCCGCGGCAGGTGTCGGTGAAAGATATAGAGGACAAAGTCAGAAGCCTCGGTTACAAAGTGGCCAAACAGCGCTTGGAGCTGGATTTGTCCGGCATGACCTGTGCGGCCTGCGCCAATCGCATTGAGAAGGGCCTGAATAAACTGCCCGGTGTGGAGGCGACGGTGAATTTCGCCTTGGAAAGGGCAACGTTGACCTATTACCCGGGGGCCGTCGAAATCGACGATATCATAAAAAAGGTTCGGGACCTTGGTTACGATGCCAAGGTGCACGAGGAACAAGATGCAGCGGCCGACGATCTTCGCCGTAAGGAGGCGGTGGAGAAGCGCAATCGTCTTCTGATCTCCACCTTGCTATCGTTGCCCCTTCTCTACACGATGGTGGGGCATATCCCGGGGCTGCACGGCATTCCTGTGCCCGGGCTGCTCATGAACCCTTGGTTTCAATTTGCTTTGGCAACGCCGGTGCAATTTTTGATCGGATGGGTTTTTTATCGCGGAGCGTACAAGTCGTTGCGCAACGGAAGCGCCAATATGGACGTCCTCGTGGCCCTGGGCACATCGGCGGCATATTTTTACAGCCTGTGGGGGACGTTGCGCTGGGTGGCCGCGGGGGCGACGGGTCATTATCCCGACCTGTATTATGAAACCAGCGCTATCCTGATCACGCTGATCCTCGTAGGCAAGTGGCTGGAGTCAGCGGCGAAAGGCCGGACATCGGAAGCGATCCGCCATTTGATGGGCATGCAGGCAAAGACGGCGACCCGGGTTCGGGATGGCCAGGAAGAACAGGTGCCGGTCGACGCGGTGGTTCCCGGTGATTGGCTGCGGGTGCGCCCCGGCGAAAAGATCCCGGTGGACGGACGGGTGCTGGAAGGACTGTCCACGGTAGATGAATCGATGCTGACCGGTGAGAGTGTACCGGTGGATAAGAAGCCGGGCGACGCGGTGATCGGGGCGACGGTCAACGGGAACGGCACGTTGTTGATCGAGGCCGTGAAGGTGGGGAAAGAAACCGCCCTCGCCCAGATCGTCCGGGCCGTGGAAGAGGCTCAAGGGACGAAGGCGCCAATCCAGCGGATTGCCGATACGATTTCGGGAGTTTTCGTACCCGTCGTGGTGGGCATTGCCGTGGTTGTCTTTCTTTTATGGTTCGGGCTGATTGATCCGGGCAACTTTACCCGGGCTTTGGAGAACGGGATTGCGGTGTTGGTGATTGCTTGCCCGTGCGCCCTGGGCCTCGCGACGCCCACGTCGATCATGGTCGGGACCGGGAAGGCGGCAGAGTTGGGGATCCTGTTCCGAGGTGGGGAACATTTGGAGCGGGCCCAGAAAATCAACGCTGTGATTCTCGATAAGACGGGGACACTGACCACCGGCAAGCCGGCTCTGACCGATATCGTGGTCAAGAACGGAGACGAAGCGGAGCTGCTGCGATTGGCGGCCTCCGCGGAGGGGCCGTCGGAACATCCCTTGGCCCAGGCGATTGTTCGGGGCGCGATGGAACGCGGCATGACCACTGAGTCGGCGGACTCCTTTGAGGCGGTTCCGGGATACGGGGTTCGGGCGGTCGTTGCGGGGCATAAGGTCCTGGTCGGCACCCGGGCGCTTCTCCGCCAGGAAGGGATTGAGATCTCGGCGGTGGAAGGTGCCGCCCAGGAATTGGAGGGGCTTGGAAAAACGGCGATGTTCGTCGGTATCGACGGAAAAGTTGCCGGTGTGCTCGCCGTGGCGGATACTGTCAAGGAAAGGGCGGCCGAAGCGGTTCGCCGACTGAAAGATCTTGGCGTCCAGGTGGTCATGGCTACCGGGGACAACCGGCGGACGGCCGAAGCGGTGGCCCGGCAGGTGGGGATCGACGAAGTCTGGGCGGAAGTCCTCCCCCAAGGTAAAGCGGACCGGGTGAAGGCGCTGCGCAACCAGGGCAAGGTCGTTGCCATGGTGGGGGACGGGATCAATGATGCGCCTGCCCTGGCGGCGGCAGATCTCGGCATTGCCATGGGCACGGGGACCGATGTGGCCATCGAGACGGCGGACATTACTCTGGTAGGCGGCGATGTTACGGGTGTGGCCCGGGCCGTGGAATTGAGCCGGAAAACGATGCGCAACATCCGCCAAAACCTGTTCTGGGCCCTTGCCTACAATACTGTGGGCATCCCGGTAGCGGCGGCCGGACTTCTCGCGCCGTGGGTGGCCGGTGCCGCCATGGCTTTTAGTTCGGTATCCGTGGTGCTGAATGCCCTGAGGCTCAAAAGGGTGAAGGTGGCTTAATGGGGAGAGAAGCTGGTGCGGTAGATCGCGCGTTGCATTGTGAGGCCTAGGGTCAAGGCCAGTGGCGGTCCACGCCGTGCGGGACTTGCCCGAGATCCAAAGGGCCTGGTTGTGAAATTCGGGACCGGGAGAGGAGGGCGCAAATGGCGGTTGCCTCTCCCGGTCTTTCATGCGTTCATGTACACTTTACAAATGCGGGGATCCTGAGCTGTGGAGGCCGATGGATTCATCGTGTTTTTGCTTCGGTCTGGGTCGAGCTGTTGCCGGGACTGGTCAACTCCGGGTCCGATCGGTAAAGAATGTTGAGATCGTTGATGCGACTGGCATAATCGGCAATCTCCCAGTACAGTTTACAGACCTGATCCCAGTCGTCCTCTACGGCTGCGCGCTCTTGGAGAGTGGCGATGACTTTCTCGAAACGGGCGATGACATCGGGGATCCCAGCCCGGATTCGCTCCCAGTGGACAATCACGGCCTCTTGCAGGTCGGAAGGGTATTCGTCCCAGTCCCGATCCAGAGATGGGACCTCGACCTCCAGGCGTGAATCATATTGGAAGAAACGCTTGGTGACACAGGTCATTGGATATCCTTCTATCCCATGGAATTTTGCTTGGGTGCGGCACCCGGCACAGTAAGGGTTGGCGCCGCATTGGAACGGCCTTCTTCATCATAGCGCGACAGGGCCCGGAATGCCAGGGGTGACGCGGGAAACGGGAGTGCGAGAGGTGGGTGAGAATGTGGAGAGATCAAGACAGGGGGACGCGGGGCAGCCGACCTGGGTTCGCACGTCGCCGGAACACCGATTTGAACTCCAGTTAGCATATTTGTCCACCCACCCCGGGGCCTTTGTGGAGCGGGTGGACGCGGGAGGTTGTGCCACGGCCGTTCGCTGGCGAGATCGCCCAACCTTTGTGGAGGTTCGCGTCGATGGCGAGGGTTCGGTTGGCGACGTTTCTGTGAAGTCTCCGAAGTCGGTAAAGACCTCGTCGCCAGTAGAGCCGGCACCGCTTTCCGGTATCCGGGAATCGCAATCCCCGACCCGCGGGGTGTGGGTACGCGGCCCGGTGGAAGTGGCCGATCGGATGTTTCAATTCGAAGCGGACATTCGCGGCTTCGACAATGCGGTTGCCGGTTCACCGCTGGAACCTGTTCACCAGTTGTATCGAGGTTTCAAACCTGTATGCATGGCTGACCCATTTCAGGGCATGTGTTGGGTCATCGTTGGGCAACAGGTCAACGTCACCTTTGCCGCGAAGCTCAAACGGACGTTGGTAGAGAAATTTGGCGATACTCTCCAGGTCGGCGAAGCGGTGTACCGGGTGTTCCCGTCTCCGGAGCGAATTGCGGGCTTGGAGCCAGAAGATCTGCGACCTTTTCAATTCAGCAGGCAGAAGGCAAGCTATCTGATTTCTTTGGCCCGGCGGATCGTAAACGGTTGGGACACCTCCGTGTATGAGGGCATGGAGGCCGAAGAGGCCATTGCGCACCTGACTCAAGTAAAAGGAGTGGGGCGGTGGTCGGCGGAATGTTTTCTGCTGTTTGTGTTCCGGCATCCCGATGTCTTGCCTGCCGCAGATATTGGGTTGCGGCGGGCACTGGGGAAACTGCTGGGCTTGGGTCGCAATGCCACCGAGGCGGAGTTGCGGGAGTTTGGCAGGATGTTTGCCGGGTGGCGAAGTTATGTGTCTCAGTATCTTTGGCTGGCCCTGCGGGAGGGGCGATGGGAAAAAGAAGCTGTGGACTGAAACAAAAGAGGGATGGGTCATGGTGGTGATCGTGGAGGTATGTGACATCAATCCTGCGGCGACGTTGGATTGGGAGGAGTTGGAAAGAAAATATCCCGGCACTTCGGTAATTCTCCATTCGTGTCTCAGCCAGTGTGAACTCTGTGCTGAGTATCCCTATGCCTTTGTGGACGGCGACATTCTCATCGCCGATTCCGCCGAGCAGCTGTACAAGGATGTTCTGGCCCGGGTGGAAGGGGTCTGGAAAGCTTGGCATCAGGCCGATTAAAGAGATGGGGCGATGGGGGTGCCGCGGCGGCTCCTGGAAGGGCTGTTGATGCCGGAGTCGGGCGCAGGATGAACTGAACATGGCCCGGGTTGGCGGGCATCATGGTTCGGAGCTGTGGAGCCCCGTGTGCCCGACTCGGCCACGGCATCATGTCTCCTTGACCTTGGCCACCAATCCGTCCGTCCAGTTCACCAAAGATCCGGGATGGCAGGCAAAGATCGCCCGCGGACTACCCGCCGCGGCATAAACAATTTCGTGATGAAACAGGTCCTCGTCGATGATGGTGCGCAAGGGTGAACGGTGCCCCAAGGGTGGTACCCCGCCGATCTCAAACCCAGTGAGATCCAGGACCGTTGCCGGATCCGCCAATTTGACGGGCCGTCCCATGATGGCCGCGAGTTTTTCTGGGTCCACCCGGTGGTCGCCCGCGGCGATGACGAGGATCGGTTCCTCTCCGGCCAAAAAAACGATGCTTTTGGCAATTTGAGCTGTGGTTACGCCAAGGGCTTGGGCCGCATCCGCTGCGGTGCGGGTGCTCACCTCCATTTCCACCACCCGGATTCCGGGGTCGATAGATTCCATGATTTTCTGAAACCGGGCTACTCCTTCATGCATATTCATCGCCTGCCTCTCGTACCCTTGCCACCCTTGCGCAGAGTCGGGGTGATCCCTCTGGCTCTTCGGCCCGGAATCCCCCGTCCCCACTGTCAAGCCATCAGTTGTGTACGGCATTGATTATACCGAAAATGCAAGCGGCCGGCACTGACAATGATTCGACGCTGTCTTCAGGCCCTGCAGGCTAAGAAGACTTCTTCTGCCCGGCGATCGGCAGGCTGACCGTGAAAGTCGTTCCCACTCCGACCTCGCTGTCGACATGGATCGTGCCCTCGTGGAGCTCGGCGATCTCTTTGGCAATGGAGAGGCCGAGGCCCGAACCTGGGATTCGTTCTTTTTGAACGACCGAACCCCGATAAAACCGGTCAAAAATATGGGGCAACTCCTCCCGGGCGATGCCGATGCCCGTATCCCGCACGGTGAAAACGGCCTCCGGACCATTCTGGCGGTAGGAAAAATACACATGTCCACCTTCCGGCGTATATTTTATCGCATTTTCCAATAGGACCGTTAAAAGTTGCCAAATGCGATGTTGGTCGCCGACCAGACGGTCTTCGCCTACCTCGGGGGCGTGGAAAATTACCCCTTTTTCCCTGGCCACGGGCTCGATATGGGCCGCCACTTCCTCCACCAAATCCCGGACCGAGAAGGGGCTGCGTTTCACCGCTCCCTCCTGGTAGTCCATCCTGGCCAGGGTGGCCAGGGATTCGACTGTGCGGGACATATGATGTGTTTCCGCCACGGCGGTCTCCAACGCGTCCCGCCACTCCCCGGGATCGTCCGTCCCCAGGGCCAGTTCCGCGGTAGTCCGGATCACGGTCAACGGGGTACGCAACTGGTGGGAGGCGTCCGCCGTGAAAGACTGCTGTCGCTTGGCCATTTGGGCAATGGGGCGCAATGCCCGACCGGCCAGAATGTATCCACCGATCACAGCGGCTGCGGAAGCGAGAATGATAAAAGTTGTCAGCAGCATGTTAAAATGCCGCAGGACGTCCAATGGCAAGGTGGCGTCCATGGCCGATTGGCGTATCGAGGTCAGGGTGCCGTCGTGAAAGGTGGGCATGCTGTACACGTAAAAAGGGGTCCCGTCTGAAGCTGTGATCAGCTGTAATTCCGGATTCCCAGTCGCACTAACCCGGTCGGCCCCGGCTTGATAAGGGAGCACCCCACTTGTATAAGGCGTGTACCAGCGCTTGTCGGCGACCACGTAGTAGCCCACTTCGTAAGCCGGGCGGTCGTCTCCGATTGGTGGCATCGGTATTGTATTGTGTTTATGGTCGTGACCTTCGTTCCATTCGTGGTTTTCCTCTTTCGGCAGATGGTCTTGCAGGACATGTTCCACGTCCCGAACCACCTGATGGTGCAAAAGCACCCCGACAAAGAGGCCGATAATGAGTTCCACGACCAACAAAATCCCCACATAGCTGGCGGTCAGTCGCCAGCGGGTCGTTTTGAGATACGCTTGGATCCCGGTTTGTCGCAGTTTCCGCCGGGTTGGTTGGGGAGTGAAGCCCGTCATGACCGATCCGCCAGGCGATAGCCGACGCCCCGCACTGTTTGAATGACTACTCCGGGATGCATGCCGCGTTCCCGGTAAAACCCTTCAATTTTTTGGCGCAAGCGCCCAATCGTGACCTCCACCACGTTGGTGACCGCGTCCGGGGCAAATCCCCACACCTGCTCTAAAATCTGGATCTTGCTCAACGTGTACCGAGGATATTGCATCAACAGTTCGAGTAACTGAAATTCTTTGCTGGTCAACTCCACCTCTTGACCGGCGATGGAAAAGGTGTGGGTTTTTGGATCAAGTTCCCATTCACCTACTTTTAGCCGTTCAGGCTGGAGGGGGCGATTGGCCCGTTTGAGCAACGCCCGAATGCGCGCCACCAGTTCGGCAAAAGCGAAAGGCTTGACCAAGTAATCGTCTCCACCCCGGTCAAATCCCGTCAGTTTATCCGCCAGGCTGTCCCTGGCGGTCAAAAATAACACGGGTGCGTCGTATCCCCTTCGGCGGAGGATGTCGCACAAGGCAAAGCCGTCCGTGGAGCCGGGAAGCCCGACGTCGATGATGAACAGGTCGTACTGGTTCATCTCCACCATCAATTGTGCGGTTTGGGCGTCCGGCGCGTGATCGGTGGCCATGTGTTCCCGCTCAAGGCCTTTGACCACGAGTCCGGCGATTCGCGGATCGTCTTCCACCAGAAGAATCTTCAACGACTCTCTCTCCTTTACCGGCTCCAGGTGACCCACCGCTGTCCAGAGGGTGTGGCGAGAAGCCGGACATCCGTCGTCACCCACCAAATATAATCGGGCCAAGGCCAGATGCGCAAGGATTGCGCAGGCCGTATAAATAAGACCTTTGTGATAATCTCTGCCGTGATGGGGTCCGGATACGCGCAGGTGACGCTCAAATAGGGCGACTCCGCCGGCTGCCCCGTGGCGGGGTCGATCAGATGGTGCACCGGGCGGCCGTCGTGAATCCAGCGGCGCCGGGCGATGGAGGACGTACAGACGGCTGTGGATAGAGGCAGATCCAGGGCCGCCAAAATGGTGGCGGGGGCGGTGGGATCCTCGATTCCCACCCGCCAATGTTCCCCGTCCTCCCGGGTGCCCCACGCATAAAGATCGCCGCCGGCATTGACCAGAAACCCCTTCATCTGCCTGGCTGCGGGGTGGCTCAAAATACCTTCGCGCACCCGATCCACGGCCAGGCTTTTCCCGAGACCACCGAGGTCCAGGGGTGCTTCGATCCGGACCCGATCGCCGTCAAATTCCACCCAAGGTGCGGGGTCTGCCCAAGGTTCCGGCAATTTTTCCCCGTCCGAATCAAAACTGGTGGGGACTCCCCGCACACTGTCCGTGCCGTCCCGCCTCCCACCGGTTGAGAGGGGGGCGACCGGCGCACCTGTGTATCCCAGCGCTTCCAGAGACCGCAAAATCCTGGGATCAAAGACCCCGCCCGTATATTCGTAGGCTTCCCAGGCCTTCTGCAAGGCTTCCCGAAGCAGGGGGGAGACGGCCACCCACTGCCCGGGACTTCGGTTGAGTCGGGAAAGTTCACTGGCCGGATCGAACCGGGACAGAGCTTTCACCACGGACGCAAACTCGCTTTTTGCCATGTCCCAAATTTCGGTTGCGGCCTCAGCGTACTCCCGTTGGTGATTTCCCGGGAAATCGAGGCGGATGCGGATGGGCGAGGCCATGGATTGAAATGCGTGTTCATAAATGGCCATCCTCGCTCCTCCATTCCTGCGATTAACTGGCGCCCGTGATACCGTCCACCGGAGGGCTCATTGCCGGTGGGCCGTACGCAGGTGGCCCATAAGACCCGGGGGGAGTCTGGGAGGGACCGTAATCGGGCACAAAACCGGGATTGCTTCCCTGACCGTTGTCACCGGGGGCGTTCCAGCTCCCGTCCCCACCGGAGCTCCCCGACACCGATGGATCGCCTGCTCCCCCAAAGCCTGGCGCGCTTCCGGATCCGTCCGGGCCGGGGGGAAGAGTCCCGGGGTCTATCCCGGTTCCGCCGGTACCGGGTGTAGGCGTGCCGGGGGTTGAGGGCGCTTCCCCCGGTCCGGATTGCCCGGGGGCCAAACCCGCGTGAACCGTTGCCGAGGACGGCGCCTGACCGGAGGCGTTCCAGTCAGTATTGGCCGCCACCGGTCCCGCTGCGACCATCCGGCCCAATAAGACGGTGAAAAAGGCCGTGGCTGCTGCGAAGCCGATGAACCCCGATCGGTCCCGGCGGTTCTTTCCCCCTCCGTCAGGGCGTGTGCCGCCTTTTCGCGGCTCAACTTGTCGGTTTGTCCCTTCCGGATTGGCCATACTCTTCTTGTCCGAGATCGAAGGTCCGCGCCGATCAGTCATCGTTTTGCTCCGATTCATGGGAGCCGCCGTGTTCATAGGCGTCGTGGTCCTCCCCGTGTTCATGAGACTCGCCTCCCGATGCCCCTGTCACCCCTTGGGCGGCAGGTGGAGTCTGGACAGCGGCGTTATTGCCGGCGGTCCCGGCACTGGTGAAAGTTCCGGTTGTGATAACGTTGCGGGTTCTGTGTCCCGATGCCCCGGTGACGGTGTCCACCGCCGGTGCGGTGACCGGAGGCTGGGTGACGGCCGGCCCGGTGGCTCCACCGGGATTATACCCGCTCGAATCAACCACCCCGGGGGTGGAAGCCGAAACTCCTCCCGGTGCCGTGCTATCGAACTGGAGGGCGGGCCCGGCCGCTGACCCCGCTGCTGAAGGGGTTGCACTGGGCTGTCCGGCGTTTACCCGGGCATCGGCCATAGACTGGGCGGTGCGCAGGGCGTACCAACCGCCGCCGAGAAGCACCACACTGCTCAATACGGCAATGACATTGCGCGGGTTCACAATTCATTCCTCCTTTTCTGTCCGGCTGGAACGGGGTCGGCCACCGGCCAATAACGCAAGAACAAGAGGACGACGAGCACAAACCCGCTCACCTGGTACAATCCGCCGATGGTCGGTGTATCGGTGCCGGCGAGAATTCCGTGGAACCAGGCCGCCACCCAGGCGGCCGCGGCGATCCGGTGGATCCGCAGCCAGCCGCCCTTTGGCAGAAGGCGCGGCATGTGGGCGGTGACCAGAGTGATGATCAACAGGTAGAAGGAGCCGATTCCAAAGGCTACGGCGATGGGCCGGTACCCCGAGGCCATCGGCACGAACAGTTCGCGCCAACCGAACCCCGATTGGTGGTCGAGCAAAAGCATGGTCAAATGAGTGAGCAGAAAGCTCAGGGTGACCATGGCGAGTGAACGGTGCCACGGCATGAGCCGGGGGGTCAGACGCCACTGGGTTTTATTCCTCGGATTCGCCATGAGCAGTCCCATCCCCACCACGGCAGTCAGCAGGGCAAAGGCGGTGATGCCGCTGGCCCGGACGATCAGCCAGTCAATTTGCCCGGCCAACTGTGGATGTTTCAGGACCAGCCAGGCGCCGGCCAGAAAACTCCAGGCGGTGGCCGAGACCAGCACCAGGACGGCCGGCACGGTGCCGCGTCCGGATGACCGGTTTTTCTGCACGTCCGATCCCTCCTTTACTTTCTGCTACTCATTCTAGCCCGCTGTCCTGACAGAAGACTGACGAGAGCCTAACAAACGCATAACAAGTCCTGAAAAATGTTCTCAATAAGATCTTTCGGGTGGCGAAGGACATCAGCGGAGTGGCATAACATGAATTTGCCAGGGTGATATCTTCATGATATCATTGAATTATCAAACCCAAGGAGGAACAGGTTGTGGAAGAGCGGGAAACAAGGGCGCTCAATGGATTTCTGGGACTGCTGGCGTTTATCATTCTTGTCGTCGGCGCGGTTTTGCTTCTTCCCACTGGCCCATTCTGGAGCATTGTGCTTGCGGTGATGGCGGTCCTCGTGGTGAGCGGGTTTTTTATCGTTCAGCCCAACGAAGCCAAGGTGCTGATCTTTTTCGGACGTTACCTCGGCACCGCAAAAAAAGCGGGTTTCTGGTGGACGATCCCGTTTACCAACCGCAAGCGATTGTCCCTTCGGGTGCGGAATTTTAACAGTGCAAAACTGAAGGTGAACGATGTGGACGGCAATCCCATCGAGATTGCGGCGGTGGTGGTGTTTCGGGTGGTGAATTCCGCGAAGGCGGTCTTCGACGTCGACAAGTATGAGGAGTTTGTTGAAATTCAAAGCGAGACCGCCTTGCGGCACATCGCCAGTCAGTATCCTTACGACCTGTACCGGGAAGAAGGCTATTCTCTCCGGGGCAATTCGGAAGAGGTGGCGGGCCAGCTGAAGCAGGAGTTGCAGGAGCGCTTGGCGGTGGCGTTGCTCGACCGCGAGCACTTGCAGGAGATCGAGCAGACGAACCTTCCGCAACGGTTGGCCGTTCACATAAAAGTAGATACTGGCATGGGCCGTCTGGGAACCACTCCGGAAGCTCTGCATGACTTGCTCGAGGACTTAGAAGGCGCTCGAAACATCATCGTGGCGGGTGTGTTTTCTCACTTTGGCAACGCAGACCGTGTGTACACAGAGTTTTGCCAGGGCCAACTCCGGCGATTTCGGGAGGTGGTTGGCTGGGTCAAGCAGCGTTGGCCAAGC
>NZ_JAILZZ010000117.1:0-2165 GCF_023512215.1 Kyrpidia sp.
GCCGTGGGTTTGCCTCCGGCTTCCTTCGGATTCCGCCTCGCAGCGGACACCCTTGCCTTTGGCTAGCAGACTCGTGCGCCTCGCCTGCAGTGGACTTTCACCACCCAGTCAACGCCCATGCCGGGCGCACACAAATGTTGGCAAGAGCCGGTCTCTAATAGAGACCGGCTCAAGGAAAAGATACGTTAACGGAGCAGTTGGAGAACCCCCTGGGGCAGTTGGTTGGCTTGGGCCAACATCGCTTGAGAAGCTTGGAGCAAGATATTCTGCTTCGTGTAATTCATCATCTCTTTAGCCATGTCCACGTCGCGGATCCGCGATTCAGCAGCAGTCAAGTTTTCGGACGAGGTCTGCAAATTATTGATAGTATGCTCCAACCGATTTTGGTAAGCCCCCATATTCGCCCGTTCTTTGGATACTGTATTGATGCCGGAATTAATATTAGCAATGACTTTAGCAATCGCGTTTGAGAATGGGTTTGTAGAGTTCGCAATACTGGTTAATTTAATCCCAGAGATTTTTGTGCCTAAAATTACACTAGCAACCATTTTATTGATCGAGAACTGAATTGTTTGTCCGCTATTAGCACCCACCTGAAAGCTAATCTTGACGTTGTTGCCCAAAAGATTCATCGTGTTAAATTGTGTCTGGCTGGCAATACGGTTGATTTCGTTAAACAACTGTTGCATTTCACCGCTGATTTTTGCACGGTCTGATGTGGTATAGGTGCCATTCGCCGCCTGCACCGCCAATTCGCGCATTCTCTGTAAAATACTGGTAGTCTCGTTTAGTGCCCCTTCCGCCGTTTGAATCAGCGAGATGCCGTCCTGGGCGTTGCGCTGGGCCTGATCCAGCCCGCTAATCTGGGCACGCATCTTTTCGGAGATGGCCAACCCCGCCGCATCGTCTCCGGCCCGGTTGATCCGGTACCCGGAGGACAATTTCTCCAGGGATTTCTGCAAAGAGTTCGTGTTCGTAGTCAACCAGTTGTACGCATTCAACGCCGGCAAGTTGTGATTGATGATCACCTTTCCGTCACCCTCCCTAGTGATGTTCGACCCGACCGCTTCCGTGCGCACCGGCGACCGACCGACTGTCGGCCGTCAGCCAATCGGTCACTATGTCAATCGGCCACAACCTTGGATTCGTTAACAGTACAAAGCGTTAATTTACGAGGTTTAAAGCAAAAAAAGGGGAAAATCGAGCCTGATCTTTCAATGACTAAATCCCCATATCACCGCTTTTTTTGAAATGTTCTGCTGCGCTTATTTTCGTTCCATGCGATCCTTCCACACGGCCACGATCCCTCCTGCGTTCGGGGCCCGCTCGGCGGCCGACCGGTTTTCTTCCCGAATCTGCAGGAAAATTTCTTCCCGCAAAATCGAAACGGCCCGCGGGGCTTCGATCCCGAGGCGTACAACATCCCCTCTCGTTTCCAATACCACAACGCGAACGTCCTCCCCGATCACGATGGCCTCGCCGGCGCGGCGACTCAAGACGAGCACGGCACACCAACCGCCTCGCCCTTCGGAAACAAGGGATGGCGAATGCTGTACGGCGATTCCAGGGGCACACACTGAACCCCCCGTTGCCTGGGCACGTCGATCACCAGGGGAGCCCGCAGATTCACGGTGGCCTCCCACGGGTTGTCGGGCACCCGGACAATGGCCAGAAGAACAATGTCCTGGGCCCGGGCACCGGAAAGGAGGTCGTCGGGCACCTCCACCTCATAGTCGGGAAGAATCAGGAAGGGGTTCACCACCAAGAAAGTCGGAGCCTCCTCGCCGACGCCGACCAAATGAAACCATCCTTCCCCTTCCGGCACAGGCTGCAGGGAAAAGAAACGGGTCTCCGGAAACCCCGGAATCCCCTGGGCGAACTCAATCACCGGAAAATGCCGGGCATCCGGTTCGTTTTGCGCGACTCCAATCGGACAGTCATCCTCTTGATGAGAACATCGCGTCGCCATGCCCTTTCCTCCCGAAATCCAGTGTTAGTGGGTGGCTCGGTTGCCCGACCCCTTCCCGCCGTCCCCGGTCGCGTCATCCGCCGTAATCAAGCGTACCGGTCCACCATGACTCCCGGCGGCGGAGGAGGGATAATTCGAAGGGACGGGTATCGCTGCATATAGACCTGCACTTCCCCCGGGCTGAATGTGATTTCCG
>NZ_JAILZZ010000057.1:0-16243 GCF_023512215.1 Kyrpidia sp.
CGGCGTGTAACACGACGGATGTCCACCACCTGCTGGGGCTCATTGCCCGGAACGTGAGCGGCCTTGGAATCGTCCCGAAGGGTCACCGGCCCTGCAAGAAGCTCTGGCGGAAGGTTCATGCGGCAAACGACAATTACGCCCACCACCTGAGCAAACGGCTGGTTGACCTTGCGATGGACTGGGGCGCACGGGTCATTGTGTTCGAAAACTTGAAACACTTCAGGCCGGACAGAAACAGGCACGGTTCGGCCGGGATGCGGCAGAGGATCGGTTACTGGTTGCACCGGAGAGTCATGAAGTACACCACGTACAAAGCAAAAGCACGGGGAATTTTGGTAGCTCTTATCTCTCCGAAGGACACCAGCACCCGGTGTTCGCTGTGCGGCTCGCTGGATACTTTAAGGGCCGGCAACATCTTGGCGTGCAGGAACTGCGGCACCGTTCACAACAGCCACGTGAATGCCGCCATTAACATCGGCATGGCCTGGTTCATCCGGGAGGAAAAGCGGTTTCGCCAGAAAACCGCCTAACCGTGTTGCGAAAGCCTGCGACTCCCGAAAGGGAGGGGTCGCCTGCGGGACGAGGTTCCCGGCAGGTGTCCGGGAATCCAGGAACCCGTCCAGCCTAAGGGGTCAGGAAAGCCTGGGTGGCAGCCCCGCTGCCGGATGCCGAGGCTTCTCCCGTGCCTATGGATGGATGCTCCCCACTTCAGTGGGGGGAGGATTCACAGTTTCGATGGTGATCGACGACAGCATCCACCGACTGTTGATTGCGGCATGAGTCGAACGTTGGTTTCGGACAAGACTCAACAGTCAGGAGTGAGGGGAATGAGAATCGCCATTGCCTGTCATTCGGGGCTGGGCGGCTCGGGTGCACTGGCGGTGGAACTCGCCAGGAGCTTGGCGCACAAAGGGCATGAAGTCCACGTGATTTCGGATGGTGTCCCTTTCCGGTTCGTGCGGCCCCATGAAAGGATGTTTCTTCACGTCGTGGAGCTTCCGCACCACCACGTGTTTCGCTATCCGCCGTTTGAGATGGCCTTGGCCGGGACGATGGCCGAGTTGATGAAGAAATATTTTTTCGATATCCTCCATGTTCATTATGTGGTCCCCTTTGCGATCAGCGCTTATCTCGCTCGGCAAATGGTCCCGGAGCACCCGGTGCCCGTCGTCACGACGCTGCACGGGACGGACATCACTCAGCTGAGCCGGGAGAAGGCCCTGTTTGCCCCCATTCGCCTGGGGCTTGAGAAAAGCGATGCCGTAACGGCGGTTTCGGCCAGTTTGGCGGAAGAGGCGATGCGGATCTTCTCCTTGAAAAAAGACATCACCGTGATTCATAACTATGTTGATGTTTCCCGATATATCCGACAGGAAGTGACAGAGCTGCGACGGCAGTATGCCGATCCGGATGAACCTCTATTGATGCATATTTCGAATTTTCGACCGGTAAAAAGGGTGCCGGATGTGGTGCGGGTGTTCGCCGGGGTCCGCCGCCGGCGCCGGGCCAAACTCGCCCTGGTGGGAGAAGGGCCGGGGGTGCCGGAGATACGCGCCTTAGTGAGGGAACTCGGGTTGGAAGAAGACGTGCATTTTCTCGGTAAGCAATCGGATGTGGAGACGGTGCTTTCCATGGCGGACGTCCTGCTCTTGCCTTCGGAACAAGAGAGTTTCGGGTTGGTGGCCGTTGAAGCCATGGCCTGCGAAACGCCGGTGGTGGCGAGCCGGGCAGGGGGACTTCCGGAGGTGGTCGTCCACGGAGAAACGGGTTTCCTGGCCGAGGTGGGGGATGTGTCGGCGATGGCGGATTATGTCAATCGGCTGCTCGACGACCCGGCCCTTCACCGGGATTTTGCGGCCAAGGGGCGGGATCGCGTCGAACGGTATTTTTCCTGCACCCATCAGGTGCAAAGATATGAAGAGTTGTACAGGCAGATTTTGGATGCCCAGGGGGCGGATGTCACGGATGCCGAACAGGCCGGCTGACCGGGCCGGCCTCGATAAGGCCGCAGATGTATCACTGCATGCCGGGTGTGTCTCGTTGCCGGAAAAGCCCCTTGTCGCTATTGGAAAATCTCGCTTAACCGGATAGTTAAATTTTCAAAGCACATCGACCGCAGGGTATCGTTTTTTCCGTAAACTTTGGGTTGATCCACTTCCTCTGTATTTACCAAGCCTTCACTTTTGTTTTACCACGCGCAGGGCCTTCTTTGGTACAATGATCGCGCAATCTTTGCCCCAATGAGTGGGCCAGAACACCCGGGAGCGGGAGTGGGCCGGGTGGGCGTGGGAGGTTTTGGATGATCGAGCTTCGGAGTGTGACGAAACGGTTCAAGCAAGTGACTGCTCTTCACGACGTGTCTTTTGATGTTCAGCGGGGTGAAGTGGTGGGGTTGATCGGGGAGAACGGCGCCGGCAAAACCACGACCCTTCGGCTGATCGCCACGGTGTTGCGCCCGACGGCCGGTTCGATCCGAGTGGCCGGGCTGGACACGGTCCGGCATCCCCGGGAGGTCAGGCGCAAAGTCGGGCTTCTCTTCGGCGGAGAAACGGGACTGTACGACCGGCTTACGGCCCGGGAGAACATCGCGTACTTCGGCCGGTTGTTTGGTCTTGATGACGGGGAGATTCACCGGCGCACCGAGGCTTTGGCCGAGCGGTTTGCGATGACGGAATATCTCGACCGGCGGGTGGGGGGATTCTCGAAGGGAATGCGGCAGAAAACGGTGATCGCCCGTTCGTTGATCCACCAGCCCGAGGTGGTGCTGCTGGACGAGCCCACTTCGGGGCTAGACATCACCTCCGCTGCTGCGATTCGGCAGCTGATCCGGGATTTTCAGAAAGAGGGCCGGACCGTGATTTTCTCCAGCCACATTTCGGGCGAAGTGGAGCGGCTGTGCGACCGCGTGTTGATTTTGCGCCGGGGTGGGCTGGAATTCGCTGGATCTATCGCCGAATTGTACCGTCGCACGGGGACGGAAGATCTGGATGCGGCTTTCGTCCGGGCGGCTGAAGGGGGGCTTGGTCGATGATCGGCGTGATCCTGCGAAAAGAGCTGCTCGATCTGTTCCGGGACCGCAAGACATGGATGGCCGCGGTGATTCTCCCCATCGTCCTGTGGCCGGCGCTGATCCTTTTGATGGTGAATCTTCAGGTCCAATCGGAGAATCAGGCCCGGCAGAACGTCCCCATCGCGATCCAGGGGCATCAGAGCCGGGTGGAGGAGGCCCTGTGGGCGGATGGCCACATCCAGATTGTGCAGCCTGCAGATCCTCTCGGGGCGTTGCGGGCCGGGGATGTGCGGGCGATTGTGCGGATCGACGATCAGTTTGACAACAAAATCGCCCACCGGCAAACGGCGACGGTGACGGTGGTGTATAACGCTTCGAACTCGAATTCCCAGGCGGCCTACGATCTGGTCAACCAGCGGCTTCAGGCTCTCAGGAAGCACCTGGAAGCGGAGCGGTTGTGGAGTTTGGGGTTGACCGAGCAGGCGGTGACACCCTTGGCGATCACCGGTGAGGACGCTTCGACTCAGGGACAGAAGGCCGGAAGTTTGCTGGGGTTTATCATCCCCCTCATGCTCATTCTGTCGACGGCCACCGGGGCGATGCCGGCGGCCACCGATTTTATGGCGGGGGAAAAAGAGCGGGGAACGTTGGAGGCGCTTCTCACCACGCCGGCGTCCGCCCGGTCGATTCTGCTGGGGAAAATGGCGGCCACGGCGGTGATGGGGGCATTTTCCGGGGTGATTTCGGTGGTCGTGATGATGGTGACGTTCTCCCGGCTTCCCGCCGCTGCGGGAGCGGCTGCGGGAACGGCGGGGGAGTTTGCCCGGTCGATTCTCACCGTGCTGACCCCGGGATTGGCGGTGGTGATGCTGATGATGATTCTGCTGGTGGCCCTGCTTTTTGCCGCGCTGATGTTGACGGTGAGTTCGTATGCCAAATCTTTTAAAGAGTCCCAGACTTATATGACGCCCTTTGTGCTCGTGGCGGCGGTGGCGGGGTATATGGTGATGTTTGCCGCGCCTGACGCATTGCCTGGCTGGTATTTTGTTGTGCCCTTCGTGAATGTGGCGGCTCTCATGAAGGAGTTGCTGTACGGGATTATGAACGCCGGGCACGCCGCTCTGGTGATCGGGAGCCTGGCGGTGTACACCGCCGGGGCGGTGGCCTTGTCGGCAGCGGCCTTCGGCCGGGAATCGTTGGTGGTGCGGGGGTGAGCCCGGGGTGGGGCCAGTGGGCCCGCCCCGGCCTCTTGTGGTGCGGCTCGGGAAGATCCAATCTTCGACACACGGCCATGGTATAATGGGCTCCGAACCGTCGATGATTCGAGGAGAGGGTGGTATGCCTGAGGGTACGCGATTCCGAAATACGGCTCTGGAGAGCCTCGTTCTCGGATTGATCTTATTGGCTGCCCTGGTGGTCCGGGCGTACTACATTCATACGGTGCCACAACCGCCCCTGTTTACCGATGCGAAGAATTATGACGAGACGGCGCTCCGCCTGCTTCATACCGGGGTCTTCAGTTACTGGGGGAATGGCCCCGACGCTTACGTCACCCCCGGATATCCGTTGTTCTTGGCCTTGGTGTACACGATCGCCGATTGGATCGGCGGGAACCGGCTCATGGATGCCCGGTATGCCCAGGCCCTGTTGTCGGTGGTCACGCTCTTTTGGATGTACCTGATTGTGCGCCGGCTCCAGGGGAGGGTGGCCGCCCTGCTCGCCGTCGTGCTCGGCGCGGTGTATGTCAGCATGATTTGGGCGCCGGCGGCCATTCTCACCGAGACATTGTTCAACTTCTTTTTCGTTCTCTACCTGTACGTATTTTTGATCGCCATGCAGAAAGACGATTGGCGGTGGAGCGGCCTTGGCGGCGCCGTCCTCGGGTTGACGGCGCTGGTGCGGCCGACGCCGGCTCCCCTTGTGGTTCTGCTGCCGCTTTTGTATCATGGGCTGGTGGAGCGGAGGAGGCACATGTGGCGCCATCTCGGCGTTGCACTGGTGGCCTTTGCCATGGTGATGGCGCCGTGGTGGCTGAGAAATTTGCATACGTTTGGCCATCTGATCCTGTTCGCCACCGAGAGCGGCGATCCGATGTTCGCCGGCACCGATCCGTATTTTCGATTGGGGGACAAGCTGTACCAGACCGTCCCTCCCGGGGCGGATTTGACCCAGATGGCCAAGCAGCGCATCGTGGAGGGATTCACCCACGAACCCGTCTTGTACCTCCAATGGTTTACAACAGGAAAATGGTGGTATCTCTTTCGTCGACCCTGGGGATGGAATGAAAGTGAGGCGCTGATTACCGGGCATTTTTGGGAAGGCATGGATTCGCTGCACCTGCCCATCGTTTACGCCGGGTGGGCTTCGGTACTGCTCACGCCCTGGTGGCGGAACTTGCGGGTTCTTTCGTTCGTCCTGCTTATTCTCACCGGGATCCAACTGCTTTTTTTGCCCTTGGCCCGTTACGCGTTTCCCATGATGCCCATTCTAATCATGATGGCCTCGGTGGCGGTGATTCGCCTGCTCGGGCTCGTTTTTCGCCTTCGACGGCGGGGGGAAAAGGGTGACGTGCAAGATGCCGAAAGTCTTGGTGATTATCCCAGCTTATAACGAGGAAAAAACGGTTGGCCAGGTGGTCCGCCGGGCACTCGGTGCCCTGGAAGGCGTGGATGTGCTGGTGGTGGACGACGGTTCTCGGGATGCCACGGCGGATGTGGCGAGGAGGGCCGGGGCCCGGGTGTTGCGCTTGCCCTTTAACCTGGGGATCGGCGGGGCCATGCAGACGGGGTATCGCTACGCTTGGCGCCACGGCTACGACGTCGCGGTTCAGGTGGACGCCGACGGTCAGCACAACCCGGAAGACTTGCCGCAATTGCTCCGGGAGCTGTGGAGGGGGCGGGCGGATCTGATCGTCGGATCCCGGTATGTGGAGGAAACGGGGTATCGTTCCTCCCGGGCCCGGCGGGCGGGGATGATCGTGCTGGCCCGTCTGGTGAGCGGCATTCTCCATCAGGCGGTTTATGACACCACCAGCGGGTATCGGGTGGTGAACCGGGAGGGGATTCGCCTCTTTGCCGAGCAGTATCCCGCCGATTATCCGGAAGTGGAGGCCTTGGTACTGGCCCATTATCACGGGCTTTGTATCCGGGAAGTGGCGGTGAAGATGGAGGAGCGGAAAGCGGGGCGGTCTTCCATCACGCCGCTCCGGTCGGCCTATTATATGATCAAAGTGATTCTCGCCCTCATGATGAACGTTCTCCGCCGGCCCCGCCTGTCCCGGGAAAATCACGGTTGATCGAGGGGGCTGCGGGGATGGATGTCTATCAATTGGCCATTTTGTTTTCCGTCGGGTTTATCTTGATTGTGCTGGATTTGGTCCGTCGCCGGCGACTGAAGGAGAAATATTCGCTCCTTTGGATTTTTGTCGGGCTGTTGATGCTCGTGCTCTCGACCTTTCGATCCGCCATCGAACATATGGCGGCGTTTTTCCACGTGTATTACGCGCCTTCACTGTTATTCTTGGTCGGCCTCGTGTTTTGTTTTTCCCTGATCCTTCATGTGACGGTGGTTTTGTCCCGGCTGGAGGACCGGGTGGTGCGCCTGGCCCAGGAGGCGGCCATCCTGAGGGAGGAAATTGAACAGAAAGCCGTTGCCGAACGGGGGAACAAAGGGTGATCTACCTGCTGTTACTCTTCAATATCGTTTTATTGGTGGCCGGGCAGGTGTGTTTTAAAATCGGCCTGGGCCAGGTGGGCGGCCTTCATTTGAACAATGTGGCGGAGACGTTTTTCTCCCCCTGGATCCTCCTCGGTTTACTTCTCTATGTGGCGGCCACGGTGGCCTGGTTCGCCGTCCTCTCCCGGTTGTCCCTGAGCATCGCTTATCCCCTCCAGAGTTTGTCTTATGTCCTCGGGGTCCTGGCGGCGGCGTGGATTTTTCACGAGGCCGTGTCGCCGGTTCGCTGGCTCGGGGTGTTGGTGATTCTCGTGGGCGTGGCTCTGATCGCTCAGTCGTAGGGGGCAGGGCCCCGTGCGGCCCTGCGCCTCAGCCTCAGGTCTCCAGGGCCGCCCGCAGAAGATCCAGGGCTGCCTGGAGGTCGGTCAACTGCAGGAATCCCAGGCTTCCCCGGGTCTTGTAGACGGGGATGTCGATGCCGCCCACGAGAAGCCCGGATTCGCTCATCGCCAGGATTCCTCCGTCGGACGTGGCCTCGGGTGTGACGCCCGCTTGGTGGGGAATCCCCCGGGTTTCGGCCAGGTCCCACAGGCGCTGTTTCATCTCCGGCCGCACCACCAAAGACCGGTCCATGGCCCGGATCACCGGGCCACCGCCGACCCGGAGGCCGCCCTTTGAGCTTCCTGGCGCCGCGTTGACGGGGGCCGTGCCGATGTCCAGGGCCCAGTCGAAAGCTTCCTCAAAGGCTGCGAGCCGCCCGGCCCGGGCTCCCACCGAGCGCTGGGCGCTGAACAGCAGGGTCACATCGTAGCGACCGCCCGCGAGCTGGTCCGCCAAAGCCGCGAGGACGATGGTTCCGGCCCGCCACGGAAGATTTGCGCCCACGGCGATCTCCCCGAGGATCTCTACCCGGGGGTCGATCACCCCCGGTTCACCGATGCCCACCGTTCCGGAAATGGGCACGACGAACAACGAGTGCCAATCGACGGCCTCGCCCTCGCCCTTGACCTCGGCGTCCACCAAGCCCGTGGCTCCGTTTTGAAAGCGGATTTTTTGGCCGGGCAGGTCCCGGGGCTGAATCGGCCCGATGGGTGCGATGCGCACCCGGCCCTCGCCGTCGACGTGGGTGGCCAGGACGCCCGGTTGATCGAGGCCGGCGACGAGAAGGACCCGGCCTTTGGCCCCCGGGGTCCAAGTCCGGGCCAGGACATTGCCAAAAGGGTCCGTTTCACAGCGGTCGAGTTTTCCTCCCACCGCGCCTGTGACCCAGCGGAGAATCCCTTCTTCGAATCCGGCGGGGCCAAAGGCAGATGACGCTTCGGCGATCATGCGGTTCCAGTCGGTCATGGTTTTTTCTCTCCTTCCTCCTCGGCGGCGGTGTTGTTTCCCTCTCGGCCCTCTCCAGAGGCCTGAGGGGGTTCTGGGCCCGGGCGGCCCGGGTGCGGAGGTACACCTGGGGACGGCCCGTTGACCGGTGCGGCCGGCGGATAAACCCGGTTTACGAGTCGCAGCCCATCCAGCCGGTCCGGGTGGTTTTCCAGATCCCGAAGCAGGGCCTCGGTCAGGGCGATGGTGTTGGCGTAATCCGACAGGTCCACGATCTGCGCCGGACTGTGGATGTAGCGCACCGGCACCGAGATGGCTCCGGTGGGGATGCCCCGGCGGGTCAGGTGGATCGCTCCGGCGTCATTGCCCCCGGCCCCCGAGCGTCGCCACTGGTACGGGATTCCCCGGGCGTCGGCTACTTCCGCCATCCACCGGATGAGGGATTGGGGAGGGATGGTGGCGCGGTCGAGGAGGCTGATGGCCGGCCCCCGTCCCTGGACGGTTACGCTGTCCTCGTCCCGGGCGTCGGGAACATCAAAACAAAGGGTACCTTCGATCACGAAGGCCAGGTCGGGATTAACGCGATAAGCCGCGGGGCCGGCCCCCCGCAGGCCAATTTCCTCCTGGACGGTGAAGACAAAGGTGGTCGGAAGCTGAAAAGACCGTTTCGCCAGTTCGGCGAGGACCGCACACCCCACCCGGTCATCGAAGGCTTTGCCTTTGGCTTTGCCCTGCCCGATCTGTTCGTACTCTGTTGCGAATACCGCGTAATCGCCGATGTGCACCCGGCCCGATGCTTGATCGGCGTCTTTGGCGCCGATGTCGATGTACAGATCTTCGATGGCTATAGGTCGTTTGCGTTCTTCGGGTTTTTGCAAATGCACGGCTTTGGAGCCGATCACCCCCGGGAGGCCGGCGGGGCCCACCCGAACCGCTTTGGACACCAGCACCCGTTCGTCGATACCGCCGATGGCCCGGAATCGAAGGGTGCCCTCGTCATCAATGCGGACGATCATCAGGGCGACTTCGTCCATGTGGGCGGCCAACATCACCCGGGGACCTCCTTGTTCGGGACCGGTTTCCACGAATAAATTTCCCAGGGCATCGGTGTACATCCGCCGGGCGTGGGGGCGCAGCTCTTCAATGAGAACGTGTCTCACTTGGTCTTCAAACCCCGAGGGTCCCGGAGTTTCGCTCAAACGTCGAAGAAACACAAAAATCCCTCCACAACATCGCGGTTTAGCCCCTTCAGCCATCCCGCCAAGAGTTGTCCCGTACGGCGGATGTCTTGGTACTGCACCGTCTCCACCGAGGTATGCATGTAACGGATCGGGATCCCCAGGGCGGCTGTGGGTATCCCTTCCCGGCACAGCTGCATCACTCGGGCGTCGGTCCCCGTGGCCCCCTGAGCGACGAGAATTTGATGGGGCAAGCCCGCGGCCTGGGTCGCGGCGGTGAGGGACCGGAACAGGGCCGGGTGGATGTTGGGGCCAAATTGAATCGCCGGGCCGTCCCCCATGCCCATCGTGCGCTCCGTCGACACCCCCGGGGACCGGGCGTGGCACACATCCACCGCCACAGCCAGATCCGGCCGGATCTGATAAGCCGCCGTCGCCGCCCCCCGAACCCCGACTTCTTCCTGCACCGTGGCGGCAAAAACCACGTCAACTTGGAGCGGATGAGAAGACAACTGGGCGATGCATTCGAAGACGGCCGCCACCGAGGCTCGATTGTCCACAGATTTTGCGGCGATGCGGTCGTCCAGAAGCCGCTGGGGGTGGCGGCGGATCGTCACCGGGTCCCCGGGCCGGACCCACTCCCGCACCTCCGATTCCGGCAGCCCGAGGTCGATGAACAGCCGATCTATGCCCGCCGCTTCTTTGCGCTCCTCGGGGGTGCTGAGGTGGGGTGGTTTGCTGCCGATGACTCCCGGAAAGGGCCGGCGCCCGTGAACCGTCACCTCGGCGGAGGGCAAGGTCCGCGGGTCCACGCCCCCGACGGGGACGAAGCGGAGGAAGCCCCCAGCTTCGATGTGCGAGACCATGAGGCCGATTTCATCCATGTGGGCGGTGATGAGGACGGTGGGGGGCCGATCGTTGGCCGGATCGGCGGCGGGCCGCCGGGCGAGGAGATTTCCCAGGGCATCTCGCTGCACGGTGAGTCCCGCCGCACTGAACCGCTCGCTGATCCACTCCGCGACGACGTCTTCGTGGCCGGATGGACCATCGAGGGCTAGCAGCTGCAGAAAAGACTCGATTCCTTGCCAGTTTTTCACCTGCCCGTCCCTCCTTCCGGCATTGGCGTCCCTTCCGGTGGCGATTCTTCTCCATGTGGCGTCCCGGCGGACGACGGAGCCCCGTTCCGGCCCTTGCCGGCGGCCGGTTCGATGCAGCGCGGGTCGTCTACGCCGGCCGAGTTGACCAGGCGGGACACCTCATAGGCCTCGAAATCCTCGCCGGGCGGCCGGCGAAGCTGCCGGAAGAGGGCTTCGGGATCCTTGAGGCCGGGATCCAGCCACGGCTGTTCCAACTCCCGGGGGACGATGACGGGCATGCGGTCGTGGATGGACGCCAGAGAGGGCGCGGCGGCGGTGGTGAGAATCGTACAGGTGTGCAAGATTTTGCCCTCTGTGCCTTTCCAGGTTTCCCATAGGCCGGCAAACGCAAACACTTCCCGGGAGCGAAGGGTGCAGCGCATGGGGATTTTGCCGCCGGCCGTGGATTTCCATTCATAAAATCCGTCGGCGGGGATGAGGCAGCGGCGGTGGCGGATGGCTTCGCGAAAAGCGGGCTTGGTTGCGGCAGTCTCGATCCGGGCGTTGATCATCCGGTTCCCGATGGAGGGGTCTTTCGCCCAAGGGGGCACGAGCCCCCAGCGGAGATATCCGCCCCGGCGCACGCGCCCGTCGGAGATAATCGCCAGCACCGGCTGGGACGGGGCGATGTTATACCGGGGGGTGTACGTAAAATCTCCGGCGGTTTGGAAGCCGAACCGCTCGAACACCACTTGAAAATCGACCGTCAGGGTGTATCGTCCGCACATGAGGGTCACCTCGCTACGACCCATGATAGCAGGTTTGGGGGACGGCTGCATGCGGCACCCGTTCACCGGCGGCGGTCGCGTCACCGCCCTGACCCCGGAACCCGTCATGTCCGGGCAGGTCCGGAGGTTGCGGTGTCAGCGGGGCGCTGAAGGACATTTTGATCCGGCTGCCGAATCTGTAAAGTAAGCTGTAAAAACCGACCCAGCTCCTCCGGGCGGTGCTGAGACAAACGGATTTCTTCATTTACTCAATGGCAGGAATGAATGAGGTGGGGGAGATCTTCCCGGGAAGAGTCGATTTTTTGCGTTTTCTCACCGATGTCCATTTTGCCTACCAACCCATCGTCCGGATGACCGACCATCGGAAGATAGGCTGCGAACTCCTCGTGCGCGGTCCCCTCGTAAAGGCACTGCGGGATCCGGAACACCTCTTTGCTCATGCACATACGCTGGATATTCTGCTGGAAACCGATTACTTGATTTTTCTCCAGGCCATGGCCCACCGTCCCCGCCGGGACCGCGCTTTTATCAACATCCTCGCACCGACGGTGGAGCGATTCGCCCTTCGCATTTATGAAGAGTTCGAGGATATTGATCTGGACTACCTCGTTCTGGAACTGACCAACCGCCTGCCGCCGTCGGGGTGGACCGAGCTTGCCGAGGTTTTTGAACCGCTGCGGGCCCGGGGTCTGTCTTTGGCTTTGGACGATGTGGGAGAAAGGCCGGCTGACATGGAAGCGGCCGCCCTTCTCCAACCGGATTTTATGAAAATTGACGTATCGTGCATGGAACGTGTTGGGGCGGGTGAAGCCGGGCGCCACAAAGTGGAGCGTATCTGCCGGATGGCCGAGCGGATCGGGGCCCAGGTTGTGGCCAAGGGCGTGGAAACCGAGGAGCACGCCCGGATCCTGGCGGACCTGGGCGTGAGTCTGGGCCAGGGGTTTTTGTTTGGTAAACCGGAGGAACGGCGCATTGTGTATTATTGAGCGGGGGCCTGGATTCGGGTTTCCCTCTGGCCCTTTCCTCTCACGGCCCGAACGCTTCCGGATTACCTGCGGGTTGGATCGGGAACGGCCATGGCGTCTCGGCAACTGCGCGGCTGTCCCACGGGGCGTGGGAGTACAGCGTCAGTGTGAGCTGGAGTCTCGCCGGGCCAGATCCCGCTCCGACCGCGCCGCCTCCGGACCGAGTCCCCCCCTGGCCAAAATCGAGAGTATACTCGGTGATCCACACCAAACGGGGCATGGCCGTCAGCTCGTTCAGAAATGCCAGCAGGTTGGACCCTGTCCCCTCGGCGTCGACCGCGAGGGTCAGGCTGTGGACGCCGGGCAGGGCGGCGGGCGGATCCCCCTCTTTTCCCTTGGTGGCCCCGGCATTTCCCTCCGCAGGAGCGGCCTGCCGCGACGCATTCCCCGAAGTCGTTCCTTTTGCCGCTGAACCTGTGGTGTTTCCGGCGGTCGATCCACTGGGCGTCGAAGGCATACCCGACGACTGGGTGTTTCCGTTTGGAGTTGACACCGGGCGGTTTGCCGTATTTCCCGAGGTGGATGGAACGGAGGCGCTTCCAGAACCGTTGTTGCCAGAGGGTTGAAATCCCCCCGGATCTGGGGTGGGCGGGTTTGGGGTCACGCTGGTGATATGGACCCCCCAAGTCTTGGCTGCGTTGGTGAGATCGGCAAAAAAGCGCGCCATGTCCCAATTGGTCGGAATCTCCCGGGCGGGCAAGGACAGATCCGGGGCCGGCACGGGCCGGGCAACTTTTTGTTGCAACGCCTGCATCTGATCTTGCGCGTCCTTGAGACGGGCGGCCGCGGTCCGGGCCTCCCGGGTGGCGGAAAACGAGATATAGCCGAGAACCCCAAAGGTCACCAACAGGGCCGCGGAGATTACAATGAGCCAGCGATGAAAGGGATTAAGGGCTTGAAACTTTCCGGTGAATGTCATCGTTCTCCTCCTACCGTCCCAAGGTGACGCTAAAATCAAGAATGTACACCGCTAGTTGCGGTATTGTTTGGCCCGGAACCGATCCGGCCCCCTGAGTGTTCGTCCCATCCCCGGGTTGTGCGGCTCCGGAATCCTGCGGTTCGGGGAGAGGGCCCTCCGAAGCTTTGGCCACCCCGGGGCTCCAGGGCAGAAGGGAGGCCAGCCGCGCCGACCAAGTTTGGGACGGGTCGCCCGAAGCCGGAAGGCTCGGCACAAAGCTTGTGGACCCGGGCGCGGTCAGCGATCCTCCCGGTGACGGCCCGGGTGCGGCCGGCCCTCCCGTGGGCGGTGTGGTGGACGGAACTCCCCCGGTCGGCATCGGCGGCACCGTTATCCCGACGGCCGCCGTCTGGCGAGCGACCGATTTGACCGTGACCGTGGCCACTTGAGCGTCGTTCTGGAGCGCCCGCAGGTAAGTGGCCACCGATTCCAGATCAGGCAGTGATGCCTTTACCTCGTAGTTCGCTCCTCCCGTGTACTGCACGCTCAACAGTGCACTGCGGCCGGGCAGCAGGCTGGAGAGAAGATGTACCTCGGATTGAAAATCCGGTCGGGACGCGGCCCATTTTTGCAGGGCGTCGATCTGCCGGGTCAGCGTTTCCCTGCGCTGCTGTTCGGCCGCTTGGCGCTGCAGGGCGGGAAGGCGTGCCTCCAAATCCCGGTAACCGGCCTCGGTAGTCCTGGTTTGGACGACGGAGCTGATCCACGTTCCGGCGGCCCAGAGATTGGCGATGGCCAACAGGCCGGCGGTTCCGGTGAGGACGGCCGTCCAAAGCGGGTGAACCGGCTCGGGTTTCGGTAAGAGATCAATCTTCATCCGGCACCATCCCCCTCAAGGCCGCCCCGAGGGCCGGCAGGTCGACGGGATTCCCGCTGGAATCCCGGGGTGTTTCTAACACTTCGACGGGCAGCGCCAGATGGGCGGACAGGCCCGCCGAAATTGCTTCGGCGTGGGGCACGTACCCCGCCAGCCACAGCCGGGTGACAGCGAGATCCTCCTGGCGCAAAGTGTACTGCAGAAACGAAAACAGTCGGTCAATCTGATACTGCAGATCGGCGGCGAAGGCGCTCAAGTTCGCTCCGGGCCGGCCCATGGCCATCCACGTGCCGGGGGCGGCAAGGCCGGTCCGCGCCGGGGCCGGTTCGATTCCAGAGCCTGTCGCTGATCCCGTCTCCCGCGCCCCGGGCTCGGCCTCCGGGTTCATGCTGCCTTCCTGCACCCCTGTCCCTAGGGTCTCGGCCGAAGCCCCGGCGGTGCCCACGGCCACTTCGGCTTGGGTTGGGGCCCCGGCGGCAGCGAATGTGGCCAGATCCGGCTGTCCCGGCACTCCCGATCCGCCCTGGAGTTCTTCGATCTCGGCGGGGCTGTATTCCAGGGGGTTGAGGTCCAACCAGCGGCTCAACAGCAACTGCCCTTTCACATAGAAATGCACGTCCACGGCGTCAGGGCCAAAATGCACCAGAAGCGTCCCCTGGTTGACAGTCTTTCCGAGGTTGCGCAGGACCCGCAAACTGGCCAGTCCCTTCACTTCGACAGCCCCCAAGGGAGTCTTCATCCGCCGGAAAACCTGGTCTAGCCGGTGCACCAATTCTCCGGGCGCCGCCGCCAACAGGACCGGCACGCCCTCCTCTGGGCTTTCATGGCCGTCGGGGTTCGGGAAACCCGGGGGATAATAGTCAAAATCAAACACCGGATCTGCGAAAGGCAGGTGGAGCTCATGGGAAAGTTGGAACTGGATCAGATTCCGCGCCTGCTTTCGACCGGTCCGGGGCAGCGTCACCGTTCGCAGCACCACCGCCGATGTCGGCAGGCACAGGGTGGGCCGGCCCGTCGCCAGGCCGGCATCCGTCAGCCGGCGGCGAAACAGATCGGTAAAGGCTATAATGTCCTTCACCCACCCGTTCTCGTACACTTGCGCCGGGAACGGGATGAGCACATGACCCACCACCGGAAACGGCCCTCGCCCGTCCACCCGGACCACCTCGACGACATGTTCGTGAAAACTCACCCCGGCCCCCGAAGGGCCCATCAAAGAAAACCGCATCGGAATCCTCTCTTCTCTATGGAATGAGCCTTCTTATCTGGTTATTTATCTCGTGAAACCGTCCGCCGTTAACCCGGGCCGACGCGACCCTCCCCTACCTTTACTCGGTGTGACGCTCCACGATCACCGGTTGGGGGATGTAGAGCTCCGGCCGCCGGCTTGGGTCGAAGTCGGCCATGAGATCGGTGTTTTGATAGTTGATGTCGATCGAGTTCAGCACATTGAAGTGGATCTGTCTTGCTGCTACTCCACCCTGTATGCCCAGAGCCGCGAGCCCAAAATTAACTGTACCATTCGGGGCATAGATATAGCCTGAGATTCTCCACGGTGGTATGACATCGTGAATGAGGTCAAGAACTACCCGGAGAATGTTAGATAACGGTTGGATCAGATTATCGTTCAAGTTCAGTAGGTTATCCAGTCCGATTAGATGTAGCAGAAATCTCAGACCATCGAGTAACCAGCCAACTGCCCTATTAAGCGTCTCAATTACCGCACGTAAATCATTCGGTATCTGGTTGTCACCTACCCATACGTTTCCCTTGGCGATGTACAGCGTGCGGTCCGTGCTATTTCCGACCAGTCCAATTAGATGTACATTACCTTCAGAAATAATTGTTTTACCATACGGGTTCCCGAGGACGTACAGGTCTGGATTGGAGAACATCAGGATGGCCTGGTTTCCCTGGATAAACCTAATCATAGGGAAGTCGATATAAATACACATCCCAAACATTGAAATGAGTAGGCCGCTTCCGTTAGATGGACCAACATTCGTGATCTGTGACCCATTTCTAGTCTGTAAACTCGCCACCATCTGATCATAGGTCGGATACGCCAGCGGGGCCCCCAGGCGCTCAACCGGCACCTGGGCCGGGACATTTTGGAGATCCTGCCGGCTTTGAATCGGCGAGTTCGGACCCAGGTCCACAGCCATGGAGTGGGTCTGCAACATGGGTGGTAGGGCCCGGTTGTCTCCCCAGCGAATGTCCGCATCGGAGTAGATGCGTCCGTTGATGGTCAGGTCCGGGAACAGGTTGACGTAATCCCGATCAAATTGAATCCCCGATCCGTCCTTTGCCAGCGCCGCCAACGCATATTGGAACAGTCCGCCCAAAAACTGCAGATCCACCGTGGCCACGATGGTCTTGCTCACCTGGTC
>NZ_JAILZZ010000118.1:0-2118 GCF_023512215.1 Kyrpidia sp.
GCCGCCAACGCATATTGGAACAGTCCGCCCAAAAACTGCAGATCCACCGTGGCCACGATGGTCTTGCTCACCTGGTCCACGGTTCCCGTGGATCGCACCTGGATCAAGTGCGGGTAGGGGGGCACCTGGTTCCCGTTGACCGGCTGTCCATCTTCCCGCACATACGTTGCAGAAACCGAAACCCCCGGTTGGTTGATGCTGTGTTGGTTGATCCATCCTCCGAGGCGGTTCGGGTTGTAGGGGAAATCGCTCGAATTGTTGGCCGCCTGCTGTAGCGCCGCCATAAACCGCTCCAATCCCGCCTCGGCCAAGTTGTAGGCCTGTTGTTGTCGGGCGGTCAGGCCGGTCTGCCGGGATTCCGCCAGCACTATGGTGCTTACCGCCGTCAGGAGCGTGAGGAGAATCACCGCCACCAGAAGGACCGCCACCAGGGTAAACCCTGCCTGCCGGTGAAGTCTGCGCTGTCGTATATGGCTATGCCCCATGCTGATTCACCTCACGATGATGGCGGCGACGGCAGTCGAGGCAGGGCGGATACCGTATCTGAGAAAGACTGTTTCCCGTTCTGGGCGGTTATGGAAATCGTCCACACCCGGCCATTCGGACCCTTAACCTGGAAATCAGAGACCGGCCAGAACGTGTACGTCACCTGGGCTCCACCTGCCCGGGACACTGTCACCGTCAGCGTCTGCGCTCCTTGGTCCCACGTGGCGCGGAGTGTGTCTCCCGAAACCTGAATAGATGTTAGTGTCTTTGTTCCGCCGTCCCAAGTAACCGTTCGGCTGTCCCGGATGAATCCCGCGATCAGACTTTCGGCGTTTCGCACCGTTTGCTGGAGGTGCCCCTGAACTTCCACCGCTTTTTCGGTGGTCGTCGCATATTGGCGAATGCCGAACACCATTCCGAGCACCAGCAGGGAAACGACGATGGCGCTGGTCACTTCCACCAGAGTAAAGCCGGATTGACTGCGGTGTTTACGGAGAGAGCGGCAATTTTGCATGGTCGTACTCCCCGAAAAATGACGTCACTTGGTAACTCTTCGCCTGGCCCCGGCTTTGCCACGTCGTCGTCACCCCGATGGTCCAGCCCGGCGGTCCATTCTGTCCGGATTGATACGTGTACGTCACCACCGTGCTCATGGTCGTTGTCGCCTGAAAACCGTACTTTTTCAGATCGTCGGGCCGGACGGTCTGCGGCCCAGGCTGCTTCAGGGCTTGGTTGCCCTGGGCATATTGATCCATCAACCAGGCCCGGGTGGCTTCCATAGCTTGCTGAGTTTGGGAAACGGCTTGGCTCCTGGTCCCATCCTGCCGCATGCCCACATAAGCGTCTGTAAAATACTCCAGGATTCCGACGAGCAGCGCCGCCGCGATGGTCAGCGACGCCAAGACCTCGATCAACGAAAATCCGTCTTGGTGCCGATGGGGCTTTTCAGTCCATTTCCGCGGCTTCACCGATTCCGCCCCGCTTTCACGAAAACAGGCCAAGGTACCAATGGATCAGCGCGTCTCCGGACAGCCATGACACCAGGGCTCCTCCGGCCAGAAACGGGCCGAACGGGATCCGGTGATCTTTGCCGAGGCGATCCAGACCCTGCAGCGCCAGTCCCACCACCAAGCCGGCCAGGGAGGCCACGAACAAGGTCAACGCCGCCCCCGCTGGGCCGGTCAGGGCTCCCAGCCCTATCATCAACTTCACGTCTCCAAGTCCCATACCTTCTTTGCCGAAGAGGAGAGGGCTGAGCCAATAAAGGGCCAGGAGCAGCCCGGCTCCAAAGGCCGCCCCGCCTGCGTACCACCACCATGGTTCAGGCCCAATCCAGAGCCTCGCCCCGAAAACCACCGCAGCCAAAGAATAAGTCAGTACATCGGGCAAAATCTTCCATTCCAGGTCAATGGCGGACAACGCGACCAGAAAGCCGATGACCACCAGCCCCAATACCGTCTCCCAGGACCACCCGTACCGCCAGGCGGCCAAGCCCCACAACAACCCGGTCAGCCCTTCCACCACCGGGTACTGCCGGGAAATGGCCCCGCCGCAGTCCCGGCACCGCCCCCGGAGCCAAATCCAGCTCACCACCGGGATCAAATCCTTGGGCCGGATTCGGGCACCGCACCG